>CAJXZK010000087.1 GCA_913063055.1 uncultured bacterium | reverse complement strand
GGCGTAGGCCTTTGCGCCAGGCAAATCCTGCTGCCATGCGCTCTTCTTCGGCAAAGTTGGCCATTAAGATGGTGAGGAAGAAGTTTTGAGCCAGGGTGAGGAAGAACAGACCCAAGAATGTTGTCTCAGACCAGACAAGAAAGTTTGGTTTGGATATATGGGAAATGTCGTAGCCCACTCCCACCAGCAGGCTCATTACCAATAGTGATAAGGCAAAGAAAAAGAAGCCAGCCGCAATAGAGAGCCAGGATAGTCCTGAAATTATCAAGTCAAGCCAGTCAGTCCAACCGGGGAGCTTCTCTAGTTCGCCAGCGGCACTGAGGCGCAGACTGCGTAAGAGATAGCCTGTTGAAATTGCCCAGAGCACAAAGCAAATGGGAATGAAGGCCGGATTGAAGAGGAAGGCACCAAGTGCCGTGTAATTGATAAAGCCGCCAATGGTTGTCTTCAAGGGCCATTCTGGGTCTTTGAACAAGGCTTTATAACTATTTGCCAGATCGAACGTGGTGGGAGAATTCATTGACAGTCATCATCTCATTGAGCTTGGCCAGTGTATTTTGGTCGGTCATGTTGAAGGAAACAGGCGAGATTGTAATATAGCCGTTGGCTAGGGCCCAGACATCTGATAACTCAGATTCGCCTTCTTCTATGGCACAGCCGGAGAGCCAGTAATAGTCGCGACCATTGGGATCGTGCCGGCGTTCAAATATATCTTTGTATTGGCGCTTGCCAAGTTCTGTTACCCGTACTCCTTTTAATTGCTCAATTGGGCAGGCGGGAACGTTGACATTGAATAGGCCGCGGTTAGGCATTGGTGCTTTTGGTAGCACGCGCAAGAAGTCGATAATGAACTCTGCAGCCAGGTCGAAGGCCAGTTGGTTGTTCTTTTGAGCGCTGACGGCAATGCTAGGAAATCCGGAGAATGCACCTTCCATGGCTGCTGCTACTGTGCCCGAGTAGAGTACGTCAGAGCCTAGATTGGGCCCAGAGTTAATGCCCGAGATAATTACATCGGGTGGCTGGGGCAGAAGTTGTTTAACAGCAAGTTTGACGCAATCTGATGGTGTGCCAGTGGTGGACCAAGCCGCTTTGATGCCACCGTTATGGTTTCCGGCTAGATTTCCGGCTAGATCCACGGCCTCGACTCTAAGTGGCTTGTGCAGGGTGACCGAATGACCCGTAGCACTTCTTTGCCTGTCTGGCGCAACGACATAGACTTCGTGCTCGCCAGTGGCAGCCAGCGCCCTTGCCAATGTGCCCAGCCCTGGCGCAAAGACCCCGTCGTCGTTTGATATTAAAATTCTCACTGATACCTTCTTAAGCTGAACGGCTTATTGCCCCAGGGTAAATTATAGTTTGCTGCTATCCTATATATGCTCCTTAAAAGGCCCATAAGCCTATAACGGTGAGCATTTTCTAATAGATTTCCAGTTTTGCTTGCAAATTTTGGCTATCTAGACCTTCACCTGTATCTAGTTTGTCCCCTTTCTTGGATTATTAGCCAATGTTGGATTCTGTTTTTGAGCGTTCAAGCGATTCACTTTTGCAAGTATTGCAGCTTGCCTTAGATGAGTGCATAAACTTCGAGCACAACTATATTTGTACTGATCATATTCTTGCTGCCCTGGCCACTGAATATGGCGGTGTTGCTAACGAAGCGCTTGCCACAATGAAAATTGACGAAGCTTCTGTCAGTAAAGAATTGGAAAATCAAGTTAAGGGCAAAACTGAATCTGAATTGCCGTTTTCAGGTCGCCCAGACCTTTCTTCTGGACTGCCTTCTGTTAGTCTCCCGGTTGTTGCCACTGGTGCCGGTGGCGCCGCTGCCAGCTTTAGTGAAACCAGAAAGGCTTATGGTTTAAGCGATCTTACCGTGCAATCTTTGCACCGTGCCTATGAATATGCTTTATTCTTCGGCCTCAATTTTATCAATCCCGAGCATCTACTCTTGGGCATCATGGATGCTCGTGAATCGACAGCCGTGAAAATAATTGAAGAGCTTGGTGGCAATATCGATTATTTGCGCCGTCAAATAATGCAATTGATGGCCAAGAGTCTAAATACTGGTTCAAGCAATGCCGAAGTGCCTGGCCTTAACCGTGCTGTTGTTAATGGCTTGAAAGAGTTAATTGACAAACATTACCGAGCCGTTAGCACCCTTCAAGGCCTTTCTGTGCGCAGCCGCCATGCTCTTTCTTCGCTGCCACCTCGCAGCGAGATTGTGCACATGGTATGCACCGGATACTTCCCCGATTTCTTGCTCAATCAAATTGCTTTTCGTCGCTATTTGCTTGAAGAAACTCTGGCACAACTCAATTTGCGAGTAGGCAATCTCGACAAAGAATTGATTGCCACCATTGTTTCTTCTGCTGCTCAAAGTTTAAGACAAGAAGTGCGTACCTCAATTGAGTTTATGCTCAGCAATGAATATCGTTTATTCAGCCAGATGCTTGATGAAGCTGAACACGATTTGATTGGCTCTGTGGTTGAAGATCTTTGGTGGGCCCAAGGTGAAGAAATCGCTCTCAATGATCTCTTTGCTGACGCTTTAGATGATCATAGAAGAAAACATTTGCTCAATTTGCAGAAGCGCAGACTAGAAATTACTGAGAGATTGAACAAGCTCAAAGGCAGACTTGATGACACTATTCGTCAATGCTTTGTCAAACGCTCTGTCTCCGCCTAAAAGAGACGGTCTTTAGTGTCGGTTTACTTCGAAGTCTATGAAATCGTCAAGGACATTCCCCGTGGCCGCATTTTGACCTATGGTTTGATTTCGAATTTGCTTGAAAAACGCCTCAGCGCTCAAGGGGTAGGCTGGGCTCTGCGTGCTCTTTCTAGCGACACGGCAAGCAAGAAGTCTAACAAGAAATATCACTCTGGCAATGTGCCCTGGCATCGAGTGATTAACTCTACTGGTGGTATCAGCACTAGTAGAAATACAGAGATGCAGCCAGATTTGCAACAAAGTTTGCTGGAAGCCGAAGGAATAGTGTTTAACTCTGAAGGAAAACTGGATATGCAAAAGTACTTGTGGTCAGAGCGCTTAATGTGCCTAATTATTGCGGCCTTAATGACCGCTTCTTTTTTTGCTTTACCAGCCTATTCAAGGCCTACTCCTGAGCAAGCTCTGCAAGAACTTAAGGCTGGCAACAAACGCTACTTGTCGGGCAAAACTAATCACTTTGAAGTTGATTCTGTCAGGCGCGAAATGACTGCTATCAATGGTCAAAAGCCTGTAGCTATTGTGTTAGGTTGCTCTGATTCAAGAGTGCCAGTAGAGATGGTCTTCGATCAAGGTCTGGCTGAATTGTTTGTTGTGCGCGTAGCGGGAAATGTCTGCGCTACTTCAGAACTAGCTTCGATTGAATATGGTATCAAGTATTTAGGCATTCCTCTTGTTATTGTCTTGGGCCATTCTGATTGTGGTGCTGTTAAGGCCGCCGTTGATAGTGCTGTTAATGGCTCGCTTTTGCCCGGTAATCTGCCTACTATAATGAGCAAAATTGCACCAGCAGTAGCGGCAACAAGGCGCAGCCATCCCACTGAAAAAGGCGACCAGTTGGTACATTCTTCGGCCATTGCCAATGTCTGGATGTCGGCAAACGATATGCTTAGCAATAGTTCGATCGTGAAAGAAGCTGTCTACTCAGGTAAGGTCAAAATAGTTGGTGCCATGCGAGATTTAAAGACCGGCACCATTACTTTTCTTGGTGAGTATCCCCAGCCAGCGCGCTTGATGTCGAAGCAATCGACGAAATAACTGGCCAACTTGTCTTACTTAAGAATGAATGGGCATTTCTGGCAGAAGGCCTTGGCTAGATAGATAGGCTGCTCGTCAATGTCTAACCCTTCCTGTACGCGGCAACGCAAAGTATTGCCACACTGTGGGCATTCTTGCTCTTTAACGCCTTTGAGAATAGAGTCGCTCAGGTCGGCCAACATGGCCGCATAGGCTACCGGATCATCACTTTCTTCTAAACGTGGCCTGGTCTCAACTTCTTGAATGATATAAGGGTCAACTGCTAGGGCACGGGCCAATAGTTGTCTGTCTGTAGAAGAAAGCCAGGTTTCTAAGCCAGATTCGATGTCTTCTATGCGCTCTTTAGTAAAACGTGAATCTTGTGCCAAGTCTCTAATAGTCAGATTCTTGCGCTCGCGCAGTTCGGCAATACGACCCGAGAGTGTCGAAGGCAGTTCTTTAGGAGCATCGCTGGGGTCTTTGGCTTTGCGGTTGTTTTTCTGATTCACTGTTAATTTGCTTTCCGGCTGAAATTACTGCTTGGTTCTTCTACTGCTAGTAAAGTATAGCGCTACTATTAGTCTTCTCCGTTCTATCTCATCTCTTATAGCTGGATTTTTTCACATGCTCGACTTTATGAAGCTCTCTCAACTGGTATCACAAATTGGCGCTGATGCTGTTGTGGAGAAACAAGATTATGAGCGGGTTATGGCCAGTGCACTGGCAGCTTTTGCCGGGGCTGAAAGTAACAGTGTCAGGTTCGAGCAAAAACTAGCAGACAATGCCCCCTGGGTTTTCTGGCCTACGGCTAAACCCCTTGAGCCTGTCGGTCGGCGAGAGTTGATCTCAGCCCTTGATACGGCCCGGCAGCCCTGGACAGTAATAGCAGTGGATGGCTCCCAGATAATGCCCTCTCATCATGAGGTGCACAATTGCTATCTGCTTAATGTCGGCGTGGCGCGCATTTCATACGGTCTGCCTGTGCCACCGCTTTTGTATAGCGAACCGCGGTTGCATGCCAGACCCGATGACCTCTATCCGCTGGTAGACCGGCGCCGGGTGCATATTGATGAACTCTATGTCGCCCTTGAGCGTGGCCTGTTTGAATTGGAATTGTTGACTGAAACGGCCTGCCAGGCTGCTAACCATGGTCGTGCCCTGGCCATGTACGACGGTTCGCTCATTCCCTGGTCGGTAGAAAAAATGAGTAGCACCTATCAGGAGAGCTACTTTGCCCGTTTGGAAGAATTGATGGCGCGGTTGCGGCTGGCTAAGGTGCCTATTATCGGTTACCTCAGTCATAGTCGCAGTGCTGATTTGGTCAACGGCTTGCGGGTTTCGATTTGCCCCTATGAGGTCAGCCACTGTCGTGACCTGTGCGCCAACCTCAATGAAGAAGATTTTCCTTGCTCGAAGGTTTGGCCCCTCGGAGACCGTAGCTTGTTCGAGCGCTTGCTGCCAGTTAATCAGCGATCGGCTGTATTTGTCAGCGGTGCCACTGTGGTCAAGCTGATGCCCCAGAGCGATCGCAGCTGCTTTGTCTATTGGCGCGGTGCCAGTGAGGTTGCACGAATTGAGATGCCCCATTGGGTTTTTGCTGATCAAGAGCTGTTTAGCTTCGCTATGCAGGCAGTGCGCACTCAGGTTGAGAAGGGTCAGGGGTATCCTGTGGCCCTGGCTGAGGCTCACCATTTGGCTGTGATTAAGGGGCCAGAGCGGGAGCGCTTTTTTGACCTGGTAACCAATCAAATGATTAGCTTGGGTGTTGGCAATATTCGGGTTAGCCCTAAGGAAAGCCAAAAACGTAGTGGCTTCGTTTAGCCATATCGTAGCTATTGCGATTAGATAGACTTTTAATATCCAAATTGATAAATTAATGAAGTGGCACTTATTTGGGGGAATTACCCCATTGAGATCGACGGGGCACTGAACTAATCTCTTGGCAACGAGATGGGCATGAGTTTCAACTGGCGGGTATGAAAATTGATTTCTAATGTGCTGCTTCTAGTCAAAAGTTTGAGTTCAACAGTATCGAGAGCAAAGGGTGGTTTGATTCTGCCCAATTTTATTGATATCGACCGCAACAAGCAGCGTTTAGCCCAGATGCGTGCTCAGAGCCATCAAGGCGGCTTTAATCTCAATGACGCTCGGCGCATGGCTGATACCGATCGCGAAGAAAATGTTCTCTGTCGTGAGCGTCAGAAAACCGCAATGATGCACTGGTTTGGTGACAGCCATCGCAGTGAAGTTGAAGCAATTGAGCAGAGAATCAACGATATTGACCGTGGCCGCCGCGCCGGTATGCCCTTGATTGAGCCCTTGCCCTCGATTGAAGACAGTTTTCTTGCCTGGACCAATGAAGACGAGTATCTTTTCGAATCTTCCATCAAAGAGTCTTGGCGAGATTTTGATGACGACCAAACCGGATTGGTTTTGGCTTCACCTTATTCCCTTGATGATGACTTAGAGATCGATGCCGATTTGCTGGTTGAGATTCTTGCTCATGAAGATAACCGCAGACCAGTATTTGAAGAATCAGCTGCCCCAATTCGTGCCAATTCTAGTTTCTGGGTCGATTAGAATTAGTGAAGTAATTTTCGCATAACTAGTTTGATTGAGAGAGCAATGAACGATTTGTCCGCCCAGAAAACCAAGCTTCCTACGCTCAACACAGGAAGATGCATCATTCGCTTGGCCCAGACTGCAGACACTGAAGCTGTTATAACCTACTTTAGTAGCAACCGATTACACCTGGCAGACGCTGGCCCAGCTTGGCCTAGCGATTTTTTAACCAATGACTATTGGCAAAAGCAGATTGAGCAAAACCTTGAAGATTTTCATGGCGATGTGGCTGTGCGCTTCTTCCTCTTCGATCGTGCCAATCCCTCTGTGGTTGTAGGTTCTGCCAACCTCAATAACATCGTTCGCGGTGCGGCTCAGTATTGCAATTTAGGCTATTCAATTGCCCAAGATCGAGAAGGCAAGCACATGATGAAGGAAGCTCTGCAGTCAGTAATTGCCTACGGCTTTTCCGCCCTCAACTTGCATCGAATCATGGCCAACTATCAACCCTCCAATCAGCGCAGTGGTTGGCTCTTGCGCAGCCTGGGATTCAACGTTGAAGGCTATGCCAGGGATTATTTGTTGATTAATGGCAAGTGGTGTGACCATATCCTGACATCAATGCTAAATCCTAATTGGATTGTTCGAGACTGATGCGCTGAAGGATTACATTGCCCCTTGTGAACGCTTGTGACTAGGTCGCGAGAATGTGGACAAAACCGATTTTTATCCTGTTAAGATTGACTCTTGAGATTAGTAGCAGTCTTTAGAGGTGTCCATGTCTGCTGTTATTGAAAATAGAATTTTCACCGGTCATCCCCTGGCTGATGTAGCCGAGAAAGTTTATACAGGCAAGCGCATTAGCCGCGAAGATGCTATTCGCCTCTACCAGTCTGACGACTTGGTGGCTATCGGTGCTTTAGGTGAGTACGCTCGCCGAGTCAAAGCTGAGCCGGGCCAAGAGAACTATGTCTATTACATTCACAACATGCACCTCAACCCAACCAATTTTTGTGTTGAGACCTGCCGTTTCTGTTCTTATGCCAATCCTGATGAACGTGGCAAGGCCTATACCTGGGGCGTCGACCGGGTGCTTGAAGAAGCGGGCAAAGGTGTAGCTCTCGGTATCAATGAGATCCACATGGTTGGTGGTCTCAACCCTGCTTGCGACCTGGCTTATTACGAAGAAGTGCTGCAGCAGTTGAAAGCGAAGTTTCCGCATGTGCACATGAAAGCCTTTACTGCTGTTGAGATCGAGTATTTGGCTAACCTCGATGGCATTACCTACGAAGAAGTTTTAACCCGTTTGATTGCCTGCGGTTTAGGCTCGATGCCTGGCGGTGGTGCTGAGATATTTGATGATGCTGTTCGTGAACGCATGGCGGTGAAGAAAACGCCGGCTCCTGTTTACCTGGAAATTCACGGCATTGCTCACAAGCTTGGTCTTAAATCTAATGCCACAATGCTTACTGGTATCAGTGAAAGCATCGAAAACAAAGTTGATCATATGTTGCTCTTGCGTGAACAACAAGATAAGAGTGGTGGCTTCCAGTGCTTCATTCCTTTGAAGTGCTATTACGATGGCACCAATATTCAGGATGAAGTGAGTGAGCCGACTCCATCAGATTTGCTCAAAGATGTTGCTATATCGAGAATTTTGCTCGATAACTTCCCTCATATCAAAGCCTATTGGATTCAGCTCGGTGTAGAGTTGGCTCAGCTTGCTCTTTCTTTTGGAGCCGACGATATGGATGGCACCATCATGGAAGAGAAAATTACCCATGCTGCTGGTGCCAAGACTCCTTTGCAGTTAGCTCAAGAGAAGATGGAGCAGCTTATTGCTTCTTCAGGCTACAAGCCAGTAGTGCGCGATACTGTCTACAACATTCGTCAAGTGTCTGAGCTTGAGCCAGCAAAAATTACTGAGAGTTTTGCTGAAAGACTCAATGCTCTTGTTCAAGACTAAGCAGAAGCAAAACTAAAGAATTACTTGGCCTATAGCGCCTTTGCGTTCAATCATGAGCTGCAATGACTGACCTTGAGTCTTGCCGTTCATTATTTGCTGAAACTGGCTAACGCTTTTTATCACTTCGCCGTCAATTGCTCTGATGACATCACCACGCTGGAGGCCACACCTTGCTGCTCGCGAGGCGATACCGATGGTGGTGACAAGTACTCCTGACTTGTTGCTCTTGGCGAGAATGCCAAATGCGGCTGATGGAGGAGGGGCATTCTTGTCGCCGCCTAAAAGGCCGTTGCTATTGCTATTGGAGTTGTTGTTGTTGTTGTTGTTGTTTCTTGGCTGATTCTGACCATTTTGCTGATTGAAATTGCCATTGCGATTAGCATTTTGATTCTGATTTTGGTTTTGATTTTGATTCTGGTTTTGATTTTGATTCTGCCAGGCTCTCTCTGAATTGAGGCGCTCAGTTTCTTCTGTTTGTAGATTGCCTTCCAGTTGAGCTACGGCTTTTTGATAGTTAGGTTCGTCCGGCTTGAGCTTGCGTGCTTGTCTAAAGAAATCCAAGGCCTGCACTGGGCTTTTCATGGCCAAGTAAATAGTGGCAATGTTGTATTTCACCAGAGCTTGATTTGGCGCCTTGCGATCAAGTTGTTTGTAGAGGTCAAGTGCTGAAATGAATTCGCCGCGCCGATAAGCTCCAGAAGCATTTTCTGCCAGCATACGCAGTTCAAGTTTTTTGCCGTCATCTTGTTCTTTTACGGCAGCCTTTTTCTCCACCAAGCTTACGGCTTCTTTGTACTCGCGCTTGTTGGGGTCAATCTCGTTAGCCTTTTTATAGCAACCTAAAGCTTCAGTGAAGTTGCGCTGGGCCTCGTAGATGACACCAAGGCTAAAATGAGCTTCAGCGTTGTCTGGAGCCAGCCGCACAACCTGTTCGAATTTTTCTAGGGCTTCATTACCCTTGCGCTCTTTCCACAGACGCACAGCATCGGCGAACATCTGATTGACTTCTTCGTCGCGGGCAGCCATTGCTCTTTGTCTGGCCCTGTCGGCGGCTTCTTCCTGGCGCAGTTGTTGCTCTTGCTGCTGTTGTTCAAAGGTCGGCTGTTGTGGTGCTGCTGGGGCTGGTTGATTGCGCGGCGTCGGCGCTTTATCTAAGGGCTTGGCCACCTGCAGTATATTTGCTAAACGCGTGCTCAGTGCACCCTCCGCCGCTTCGCCGAAAACTCTTTTTTCAATGCGAGCCATACGAATTTCGGCACTATCGTCGTCGTAGTTCTTAAAGAACAGGTTTTGTTCAATTAGTTTGAGCTTGCTGCTCTCTTCGCTGCTCAGGCCTTGAGCTATAGCTGGCCCGGTTGAAAAAGGAAGAGCCAAGAGCAGAGACAACAGTGCCCCTAAAGCAATGCTTGAAGATTTTAAGTTTCTAGCTTGTTTTTGCACCATAGAGAATTGAACTTTTTTCCTGGAGAGACTGTTGTTAATGCTAGCATCATTGTTTGCAGGGGCTGCAGGGAAAATGCAACGAGAGGGTTGGTATATCTGATTATGCATCTTATCGAGGATCCCATCAAAATGTGGGGCAATGAGGAGCTGAAATATTGGCTCGCTCTTGATTTGTGCACGGGTTGCGGCTTCAGGGCTTCTCGCATGATCAAGCTATACGACCGCTTCGAGACCATGAAGATATTTTGGCAGGGTAGCCCCTCTGAGCTAAAAGATATGAGTCGGGCCCCTTATTACCTTGGTTGGATCACTGACGAGCTAATTGCTAAATTTGTTGCGAAGCGTGCTGAGATTGACCCAGATTCGTTGCCTGACAAGTTAGAGAAGGCCAAAGTCAGGGCTTATCCGATGGCTCATCCGCTCTATCCCCATACCCTCAGAGAGATACACGATCCACCCTTCGTCCTCTATGTGAAGGGGGAGATGAGCATGGAGAGCTTGGTCTACGGCATTGGTGTCGTGGGCACTCGCACACCATCGCATTATGGTCAGAAGTTAGCCAAAGAATTTGGCCGAGAGTTGGCTCAAGCTGGAGTGACCGTGATTAGCGGTATGGCGGTCGGCGTCGACTCGTTTGCTCACTATGGTGCCATTGAGGCTGGTGGCAAAACCGCTGCTGTGCTTGCCTGTGGCCCTGATGTCTGTTACCCCAGTTCTAACAAGCCCCTTTTTGCTAAGTTGTCGGAAGATCCAAAGGGCTTGGTTCTTTCCGAATATTTTCCTGGCATTACCCCTGAAAAATGGCGTTTTCCTGCTCGAAATCGCATTATTTCGGGCATTGGTCAAGGTTTGCTGGTAATTGAAGCAGGAAAGAGCTCAGGATCTCTCATTACGGCACGGCAAGCATTTGAACAGGATCGCCAAGTATTTTCTATTCCAGGAAGAATTGATCAACCCACCTCAGAGGGGACCAACCGGCTTATTGCTGATAATATGGCTCAACTTGTAACGAGCGTTGCTGAGATTATGAAGGCTCTAAATTGGGCGACCAGTACAAGGCCCCGCAGCGAACCTATTGTTTTAGAGCTTTTCGGGCGCGAAAAAGATGTTCACGAGCTGCTTTCTAATGAGCCGGTTCATTTTGATCAGCTCACCGAAAAGACAGGAATGACGGCCGGCGAACTTTCGAGTACTCTGACCATGTTAGAGTTGGCAGGAATAGCTGAGCGCTTGCCAGGCGACTGGTATGTCAGAGGTTGATCGAGCAATAAATTAACCTTGCTTTAGTGGCTGATAATCGTACTTGTTGGTGGACGGCCCATGTCTATGGGTAAGTAGTTAAAAGGGTAGTATCTATTGGTACTGCTTGAGAAACGTTTTTTGATGGAGTCACGGACCAAAATTGATTGGCAGTTCTAAATGAAGCTTTGTTTGCGGTGCAACAACTATTTCGGAGACGAGGTTTCAACTTGTCCGAGAGATAAGGTCGCCCTGGAACCGGTCGGCAAAGACCCGTTGATTGGCGCCCTGATTAACAATAAGTATGCAGTTGAGACTGTGGTTGGTAAGGGTGCCAGTGGCATCGTCTATCGAGCTACCAGACTGCTTATGGGTGGTGCTGTGGCCGTTAAAGTCGTGCATAGCTATCTAGGTGCTGACCCGAAGAGCATGGAGAAATTCTCCCGAGAAGTCAGGGCTTTAGAGCAGCTACGGCATCCAAATATCGTAAATTTGTGGGAATCGGGCATCACTGACGATGGGCAGCCTTATCTTGTAATGGACTATTTACAAGGCACTCCACTTTCGTCGTTAATCACAACCGACGTACCGCTTGCCCCCTCCCGCATGCTTGAAATCACCCGTCAGGTTTGCAACGGTTTGCAAGAGGCCCATAGTCAGGGCTTTGTTCACCGCGATATTAAGCCCGAAAACATAGTGCTAGATTCAACTAGCGAGCAAGATTTCGTCAAAGTTTGCGATTTCGGTATTGCCTATACCGTCTTTGAGAACGGTATGAATACAATGGCGCGTCCGACCACCGTAGCGGGATCACCAGCCTATATGAGTCCGGAGCAGTGCCGTGGTTTGCCCCTCAATCACCGGACCGATATCTATTCTTTGGCACTGGTCGTTTTTGAGATGGTTACTGGTAAGCGACCCTTCGAAGCTACGACTTCCAAAGAGTTTATGGTTAAGACTGTTAACGAGAAAATGCCATTAATGTCTACCGTGCGGCCAGATTTAGGCATTCCTGAACCAGTAGATCTCGTTGTAGCCAAGGCTTTGCAGAAAAATCCTAAAGACCGGCATGCATCTGCCGTTGATTTTGCCAAAGATCTACAGCTAGCTTGTCAGGCGACTGGCTTCACCTTAGTTAAGGGAAATGACCAAAAAAGCGATGGAAGGTTGCAAAATCAGTCCCAGCGGGTAAATGAGCGTACAAGGGGTCCGCAATAGGAAAATTGGCCAAAAAATTCTTAGTTTGGTCAGCATAATCTGAGTGAAATCAAGGACAATTGAGCACTGTGCAGCCATAGGCTTCGAGAGGAAGAATAGTTTGAAGGACGACTTGCCAGATTTGACCCCTTACTTGAGTAAGAAAGGCGGCAATAGCCAAGGGAAAGGGGCTGATAATTCAGCCGGTAAAGCCGATATTTCCTCGAAACTTTCAGCGCTGGTTAAAAAGACAGGAACTCTCTCTGCTGAGGACTCTGATGCTCTTGTTGACAGCCCGGCTTCCGCCGCTGTCCCAGAGAGTACTCCGCAGTCAGCTAGCCCTTCTAATTCTTCTAATTCTTCTAATTCTTCTAATTCTTCTGGTGCTTCTAGTGCTAACGCCGTAGCCAGTTCATCGAGCTGGGAGCAAGTTGATTCCTTTTCTTCTACTGCACGGCTTGAAGCACAAGCCGAGGCCTTGGCGCAAGAGAAGATGTTTGCTCAGGCTGCTGCTGGAATTATCGAAGAGTCTGATTATGCTCCCTATGATGATAATTCGGCTGCTTTAGATCAGGCACCGTCGGTAGTGGCCCAGCAAAGTAGTCCCGAGTATAGTCCACCAAGCAATGCCGAGATTAATAGTGATGCGTCAGCATCAAGTTCTCAATCTGGAACATCGACATCAGGAAACTTCTCTACTTCCGGTAATTTTTCTACTTCCGGCACCTTTGCTACTAGGCCAATGGCAACTCGCCCAGGCGGCCCCGCTCCATCGTTAGATAAGTTCAAGGCGCCACAGGCCCGTCCGATGAATACTCTTTCGTCTGGCACGCCACCAGTGCTCAAAATTCCCGAAAAAGAAGCTGTTAGACCTCCAGCACCATATACTTTTCACCAGCCTAGCGAAGCGCCACGTGAAGCAGTGGTGCCAAAGTCAATGCAACTTCCCACTCCGTCAACGCCAACTACTTCAACACCAGGGCCTTCAGCCCAAGCTAAGAGAGCTGCTGAAGTCTCGAAAGATCCACCTCCATCCTGGCCTGCTCAGCCGACTTCGCCTCCTCGCTTTGTAGAAAAGACTGAGAAGGTTGAGAAGACTGAAAAGAGAGTTGAATCTCAACCACAACCTCAACTACAAGCTCAACCGCAGCCCAGCCCAAGGAAACAAGTACAGCCAGAGAGTACTGCTGAATTATTAGCTAAAGCGTTCGCTGAAGAGGCTAAGGCTCTTGAGCAAAACTCCGACGATATGCTTGAGCCGTTAAGCCCTGTAGAACAATACAATTTTTCCTCTGAACCGACCGACCAATTTAACAATGAACAGGTCGCTCAGCCTAGCAGTGACGCTGATTCCGATGCAAAATATGATTCGCCCTACTTCGAGCCTAAGCCTAAGGGCTTGGTTGGCTTCGGCAGTTTGCTTGGTGGTGGAAGCTCTGATCCATCTCCGGTTGATGCAAACAGTGATGCACCTGGGCACAGTAATCTAGCTGATTTGATGATACCCACTGGCGAGCATCAGGCGCTGTTTGCCCCAGAGCGTCGCGATCAGGAGGGTGTATCTCCATTTGATGAAGTGCATCATAATGCTCTTTCTGATAACTCTGCTAATTACTCAGATGCAACATCGACTACACCGGAGCCGGTTAGAGTCGATGAAAGGTCCGCTCCTCCTGCTTTCTCTTCTCTGTTTAGCACCGAAATAGTTACTTCTGGGCAAGACTACAGCTTCCAAGATTCTAAACCGAGCGAGCCGGTTGGCGACATGCAGACTAACAGTAGTGACTTTAGTCAAGGCGATTCACCGGCGAGTTTCGCCAATGCTGAACCTTTTGCTGAATCTTTTGCCGAGCCTGCAAGTGAGCCTTCTGGTGTGCTATCTCAGTCTGATGCCATTAGTAAACTGCTGGCTGCTGTCAATCAAGAACAGCAAAGTAATATGAGCTCTGATCTAGCTAGTAGTTTCGCTGATCCATCATTTACTGAAAGTAACTTCAGTGAAGTCGAAGATATGCGCACTGCTGACACGATGTTTGGCAGTGGTGGCTCGAACAAGGGCAGCGCAGAAGAGCTGTCTGCCGCCGATGCCGTATTTGGTGCGGTACCAGAGCTTGCTGCTCCGGTGCTAGAGCCACCATCGCCTGAGCCCGCCAAGGCCCCAGTATCATCGTCAGCATTTCCAGAACAACCGGTTCTGGGAAAAGACTCTCTACCAATTGCTTTTGCCAATGCTGAGAACTTTGAGCAAGAAAGTTTAGAGAGTATCAAAATAGGTATTCGCAAAGCCAAGGCTGAAGAAAAGGCACGCAAGAAGGCAGAAGAAGAGGCTAAGCTCGCCGCTGAGCAATCAGCAGCAGCAGCCAAGGCTGATGAAGTAGCCGTCGAGTCTTATTCAGAACCAATTTCACAACCGGTTTCAGAAGTGGCCGAAGAGCCAGCCAAGCCTGAGTCGCAGTCACCGAAATCGACTGCCAAGTTGTCGCTGACAGAGATGATAGAGCTTGCCAATTCGGCCAAGCTTGAACAAGTGCAAGATGGTAAACCGGCTCAGGCTGAAGAGCCTGCTAAGTCAGGCTTGGCGTCGTTGCTGTCTTCTACAAACTTTGATGAGCCCGTTTCTAGAGCCCCTTCTAAACCTGCTATAGACGAAGAAGACGATGACGGTGATAGTTTGGGCGGCGCGATATCAGACGCTCTCGACAAATTACTGGCTGCTGGTCAGGAAGAACAGTCACAAGTGGCACCATCTGAATCACAACCACAACTACAACCACAACCACAAGTTGCACCAAGCAGTTCTCCTTCGCAGAACCGGTTAGAGGCTTTTGCTTCTACCGCAAACCAAGTCGAAGTTGAAGCCCCCTTGACCCAAACTCAAGCCAATAAGGTAGATGCCCTGTCGCGCTTACTTGAAGTTGCTAGCAAGGCGCCGAACAAATCACCTGAAGATAAGAGAACCCCGAGCGATTCAGCTTCTAAAATTGCCGCTGAGATCAACAAGCCACCAGGTAGAGTAAGCAGACAGGTCGAAACTATTCAGGCCTCTGATTACAATCAACAGTCCAGTCAAGGGGCTGCTATGAGTTCACCTTTCGGTGGTTCATCGCCGTTCTCTTCGCCTTTTAACTCGCCATCCACTTCACAAACCAGGCCCGCAAGCCAGGAGCAATCACCTTCTACCTCGGGTACTGGTATGGCAAATCCTTATGATGGCGTATCGAGTATGCCCCAGGCAACAGTATCAAATGACGCCGTTAGCGCTCGAATTGCTGCTCTAAACCGCAAACTCGAAGAACAGAATCGGCCACCATCAGCTTCAGCAGTCAATATGGAAGCTATGGCACAAATACAGCAGCAAGCTGAGTTGCAGGCTCAATCCCAGTCGCCCGTTCAGTCTTCGGGCCAGTCCTCTGTCGGTACAGGCACCGGTAGCGTACCATCCGTTAATTCGCTCAGTCAGTTGCCACCGCAAGTTGATGATTCACCTTCTACTCGTGCTGAGCTAGTTAATCGTATTCTTGGTTCTGCTAAGATTTCGCAGCAAGGAACGAAAATGCCTGAGCTTCCTACTCGAACAGTAGCTGAGACGATAACTCCAGAACAAACTGCCGCTATCCGTGGTGGCAAAGGTAATTCGCAAGCTCCCGGTCGTACAAGAACTCGGGTTGCCAAAATGCCTGGGATAGATCTCAGGCCAATAATTGCCATAGTGGTGCTCTTGGTCGTTGTTGGCGGTGGAGGCTTCTATGCTTACCAAAGTGGCATAGTTAAGTTCAATTTGCCTGATGCCAAGCCTGGAGCGGAGACAAAAGTTTCTATTGATCAGATGATCAAAAATGGTGAGCTTGATCGCGCCAGAGAAATCTTAGAAGCCAAGGTCAGTTCTGGCAAAATCACTGCCAGTGAAGGCGAGAAACTTCATTCAATCTATTTCCAGATGGCTAACAAGGTTGACGATGAAGATCCTGCAGAAGCCGTAAAACTTCTGGAGAAAATACCTAGTCGATCTAAGAAGTTCAAGGACGCTCAAAAGCTTCTGCGGAAGCTGAAGAGGAAGGTGAAGAAGAACTGAGATGAAGCTTTGTCTTCAGTGTAACACTCACTTTCAAGGCGATTTCGAGCAGTGTCCCGATGACGGTGCTAAGCTCATTTCGGTGCCAGACGATCCTGTAATAGGCAAAGTCTTGGGTGAAAAATACCGCATTCTCTGTCCTGTCGGTAAGGGCTCAATGGGTGTGGTCTATAAAGCTATACAAGAATCTACAGGCCGCGAAATGGCCGTTAAGCTGTTGCACCATTTTCTCGGTAGCAATTCAGATTCAGTTAAGCGTTTTCATCGTGAGGCTAAGGCAGTTAGCCGACTGAGTCATCCTAACATTATTCGCCTTTATGACTTTGGTGTTGTCGATGAGGGGCAGCCCTATATTGTCACCGAGCTTTTGAACGGTGTCACTCTCTCTGATGTTCTGCGCAAGCGTGGCTTTGTTGATCTGAAACAAGCACTGCCACTATTTTCGCAAGTATGTGCAGCCGTTGGAGAAGCGCACCGCAGTAGGGTAATTCACCGGGATCTTAAGCCCGAGAATATAGTGCTTGAAGAAGTCGATATTGATGGCAACCTTGATGCCCCTGATCTAATTAAGAAGAATGCTGTTAGAGTGCTCGATTTTGGCGTTGCTAAAATGTGGACTGACACTGGTGCTACTTCAGCTTCGCTCACTATTGAAGGTAAGGTTTGCGGTTCACCTGCATATATGAGCCCGGAACAGTGCCGCGGTGTAGATGTCGATTATCGTACTGATATTTATTCGATGGGCGTTGTCTTTTTCGAGACTCTAACTGGTAGAAGACCTTTTGCTGCCGATGATTTGATGGCACTAATGCTCATGCATGTTAACAATCAGGCACCATCCATGGGGTCAGTCAATGAACAAGTGACTTTCCCTAAAGAGATTAACGACGTCATCATGAAGGCCATGGCCAAGAACCCTAATGACCGGCAGCAAAGCGCTGAAGAGCTATGGGAAGATATTCAGGCGGCTTGCAATGGTCGGCAGAAGACTGTCAGTGTCGCTCCACCCGAGAACTGGATTCCCTTCCAAGGCAAGGGTGGTTTAGTCTTTAGGACAAGTGAGGATGGGATTCCGCCACCAGAGACCTCAGATAGTTATTCTGCTCTAAATGATCCCAATGCTCTGCTAGATTGGGGCCCTCAGTCTAAACCTGTGCAGAACAAGAAGAGCAGAGGATCGGCGGCTAAGACCATGATGGTGCTGCGTGCCCTTGCCCTGGGTGGTCTTGTTGTGTTTGGTAGCTACCAGTTTAGTTCTTACTATAGAGCCAATGACGAAGCTAAAAACGCTTCTATTCTAATTAGTCGTGGTCGCTGCGAAGAAGGCGTGTCAGTGCTTGAGCGCTTGCAGCGAGAAAAGTCATTGATGCCTGAATACAATGAAACTCTTTCTGATGCTTATTTGCAGATGGCGATGCAATACGCCAAAATTGGCAACTACAATCGCGCTGTAGAGCTGTTGCGAAAAGTTCCGGCCAAGGCCAAGGCATTTGTACAAGCACAGCATTTTCTGCGGCGCTGGACTCCGCGAGTGCGCAACTAGCTAAGGGCTAACAGAACTTCCTTCACTTCTGCTGCAGAAGCTGGTCTGGCTTTGTGGTCTTGTGCTGTGAGGCTTTGCACAAGTTTGTCGAGCTTTTCGCTGACGTGCTTTTCGGTTTCGCTTGGTGAAGACTGTGTTAGAGGTTCTGGATCGCGACCAGTAAGCATATAGTAGAGGCTGGCACCAAGGGCATAGAGATCGCTCGATTCGTTGGGGTGACCGCGAAACTGTTCTGGCGATATGTAGCATTGCTTGCCCACTAAAGTGCCTGTGGCTGTGCCAATTAGCTCGTTGGCAGCTCCAAAATCAATGAGCATGATCTTGCCATCGCTGCCAATTACTAGGTTATCCGGGGTGAGATCTCGGTGCAGAATTACAGGGTCTTGGCTATGGAGAAAGTGCAGCACATCACAAAGTTGTTTGCCATAGTCAATTACATCTAGTTGGTGAAAGGCACCTTGCAGGCTAACTATCTGGCGAATGTTCTGCCCGCTGATATAGTCAAGCAAGAGATAGTGTCTTTCATCTTCAGTAAAATGTTCGTGCACACGAACGATTCTGGGATGCTCAAGCTTAAGTAAGAGGTGAGCCTCGCGCAAGAACATCGATTGTGCTTTCTCCTTGAGCTTGGCATTTACTCTTGGTGGTATCACTGACTCTTTTAGCACCCGCAACTTAGTATTGGCCTCTTGCACTAAATAGACAGCAGACCAGCCACCGAGAGCCATTTGTCGGATCACTTTGAGATTGCCTTCTTGCAGCTTTTGACCAGGATTGAGTGGTACATAAGCACTGGCCGTAAAGCGGCTGGTCAACTCGTCCTCCCACATGCTGGTAAAGCTTAGTAGTGTGCCAACTTTTGCATCACCGGCTGAATTAGCATTCCAGAGCAATTCTTTCAACTGCTCAAGTTTGCTATCTAATGCTTTTGCTGGTAGCCAGTTGGCCATACTCACTAACATATACTCAATGTCGTTGGCCACCAAGCCATTGAGGCCGAGAACGGCAAAACCACCGCTGCTCATCTTGATATGAATTTTGAGCGAATTTAAGTTGCTTAGATCGTCACCTAATAGTGTTACTTTTTCCACTTCGCTCCATTCAATAAAACGATCAAATTTATTGGTGAGGCTTGTGAGAGCTGGCAGTGTAATGCCTTCTTGGCTAATGATAATGTTGCTCTCACTAAAGATACCAGTGATGATTACACCGCTGAAGAACAGCAGTGCCAGTGCTAGTGAATTGCCCATCATACCAATGGCCTGGGGAAAGACACCATAGAGCACTGAAAATAGAGAAATTACTGAGAGCACAAGGAGAATGACTGGGGCAACTAGGCCCCAGACTGGCAAAGTAATCGTGCACAGTGCCAGCCCAGCTTTTGCTGGTAGAGAGTCGTAGACGATGATTTTTTCTTGAGCCATATTTTGCCAGTTCTCTTTAAAATCTTGTCTAAACTTCTTCTAGACTTATTTCTAAGTCTGCGCGCATGTCAGCGATATTGCGAAAACGCCGCCTCAACTCTGGCTCAGTGCAGCGGGCAATGAAGGCATCTAAGTGATCAGATACAGTGTCTTTGACGTATTGTGGATGGCAGGATTCTAGGGCTTCTGGTTCTCTAGCTGTCAAAAGAAAATAAAGAGTGGCGCCTAAGGCGTAGATATCGCTCTGGGGGCAGGGATGTCCACGAAATTGTTCAGGGGGTAAGAAGTTTTGCTTGCCGACAATTGTCACCTTGCTCTTAACTGCCTCTTCGGCTTGCAGGGCAACGTCAAAGTCGATAAGTTTGAGCTCCCCTTCTTCATTGACAATCAAATTATCTGGTGTGAAGTCTCTATGCACCACAGGCGGTGTGCAGCTATGTAGATAGTCTAGAATGTCTAGCATTTGCTTAGCTAAATTGAGAACTTCCGCTTCGGGCATAGCGCCCTGCATCTGCACTTTCTCTTGCAGAGTTGTGCCTTCTATGTATTCGAGCATGAGAAAAGCACGATGCTCTTCAATGAAGTAGTCGTGTAGTTTTACAATCTTAGGATGGTCCAGGCTCTTCAAGAGTTTGGCATCGCGCTCAAAGCGCTCGGCCACTCTTAGGCGAGCTTTCTCTATATAAATTGGAATAATTATTTCCTTCAATACCACTCTTGGGGAGTTAGGCTGTTCGCTCCAGCGAGCTATATATGTGACGCCTTGACCGCCGCTGGCCAAGAGTTTTTCGATTTCAAGGCCGTGGTGATTGAGCTTCTCTTTCTCGTTGAGAGGGGTCAATTGCTGAAGCTGGGGGGCGGCCTCAAGAGAGGAAAGCCAAAGCTCGGTGTAACTGGTCTCTGGAGCGCTAGATAGAGCCTCAAGTAGCTTGGGATCGATAGTAACTTTTTTGCCCCATGATTCTAAGGCCTCTAAAAATAATTCACGATTGTGCTCTCCGGCGAAGGCCCGCAGCGGTATTTCAATGGGCAGACGATCACTGCGCGAATTGAATTGCACCGTTGAACTGGCCATGGATGCTCGTTTATTAGTCAGAAGTTTGATATTGGCAATTGATTGCCAGCTCAGGTGTTCCTGGGGAACGCTGCCGGTTGGGGTCTTAAGCTGTGCTGTGATGCCGAGATGGTCGATAAAGGCGCTGTCTGGCTCTGACCAGGTTCTAATGGCACAGTAGCAGCCGAGCAAGAGCAAGACGAAATAGCCACAGGCACCGAAATTATTGGCAAATATCACTTGTGTCAGCGCTGTTGCTGGCTCCCACATGGAGAAAAATGCAGTAAGAGTGCTTTCAAACCAGTGGGCGGCGAAAGACCCCTTGATTAAGTCAATAGCTGTGGCCGGTAAAAGTACACTGGCTAGCCAACTTATGGCAGTCAGGGCCGCCACTCCGACCCAGAGTATAGTCCAGGTGCGATAGCCGGTGGCCTCGTAAATGCTCATATATGACAGCATTTGTTTGAGGCGGCTATGGGCTTTTATGTCTACCAACAGTTGCAATTCTCGCGCCGGAGCGGCAATCATCGCCATCTCGGCACTAGCCGGTATGGCCAAAGTTGGATTTTCTGAGCTGCCTACCCAATTTTTAAAGCGCTCACGAACTTCTGAGCTAATATCAGCTGTTCTTAGTTTGGTTGCTAGCATTACCCAAAGAGTTTCTGCCGATTCTCGGGATAAGCCGCTGACCTCAACCTTCTTTTGTAGCGGGCCGATTTCTGTAACTGCGTCTATAAGAATTTTGTCCGAGTTGGCAAAGCTAATACGTTTGATCTCACTATATTTGAGGGCTGGGCCCCAAAAACCTGGGAGCTTGAGTTCGTCTTGGCGGAAGCTCAGTTGATTTTTGAGCAGGAAGATAAAGCTCATGGCGCAGGCCACAACAACAGTGAGTATGCCAAGGGTCCAGATCGTGTCGTGGCAAACGATAA
>CAJXZK010000086.1 GCA_913063055.1 uncultured bacterium | reverse complement strand
GGCTTGAGGGTGTCAATCATGTCCTCGCGGTCCAGCGGGTCAAGGTCTTCGAGTTCTTCGATCATTTCGGCTGTAGCTTCGTTGAGGTCAGTTTCTCGAATGAGAAAATCGCCACGCATTAGCTGAAAATCGGGATCGCTGCTTGAAGTAAGTCGCAAAGTGGTTAGCGCCTGCTGCTTTTCAGCGAGAAGGCGGGCTGTTTTTTCAATTAGGTCGATAAGGGCCATGATTTAGCTCACTTTGGTCGCTTTCAATTATAATGCGATAGCTCTATTTGCACTGTAGCACAGCCAAATCAAGTATGGCTCGTTTCAAGGCCATCTCCAGCGTGGAATAAGCAATAAAGCACACCTAGAAAGCAGGTTGAGCAAGTAATGAAGGGTAATTCCAGCGACTACGCACCTGGTTTTCAAATCAACAAAGCTTATGAAGTAATTGGCATCATCGGCCATGGCGGCATGGGTTCGGTATATCGAGTGCGCCACCTCTTCTTGTCAAAAGAAATGGCCCTTAAAGTTTTGCCTACAGAGCAAGTATCTGAGGTTTCCTGGCGTCGCTTTCAGATTGAAGCTCAGGCCATAGCCAGACTGACTCATCCAAATATCGTGCGCATTTTTGATATGGGCATGGTTGATGGAGTGACGCCATATTATGCAATGGAGCTGTTAAATGGTCAGTCGCTTGCTCAAAAACTAAAGAAAAAGCACGTCTTGCCGCTCAGTGAAGCGATTGGTATTTTCCGTCAGGTTTGTGCCGGTTTAGCCTACGCCCATGAGCATCAGATTATTCATAGAGATGTAAAGCCTGCCAATATTGTTTTGCAGGAACTAGAACCAGGTGTAGTGTCAGCTAAATTAGTAGATTTTGGCATTGCTAAACTAACTGGTCTTGGAGATGGCGATAAGCAGGGCCTGACAAGACCTGGTGAAGTATTCGGTAGCCCTCAATATATGAGCCCAGAGCAGTGTGCTGGTGTTGCCGTTGACTACCGCACCGATTTATACTCGCTTGGTGCCTCATTGTTTGAGACATTGACAGGCACAGTTCCTTTTCGCGGCAGCGACGCCATGACTACGGTGCAGATGCACCAGACTGACACTCCACCTACTTTGTTTGATGCCTCTGAGGGCGCAGATTTCCCTGAAAAGATTCAAGAGCTAATTGATTCTCTTTTGGCAAAAGACCCTGAGGATCGCCCCCAGTCGGCCTCTGATGTGGCTGCTGAATTGCTTTTGATTGAACGTTCTCTTGCTAATGAAGAGAACAATGAAAAGCGCAGTCATGGCGCATCTGGAGTGCGCAAGCCTTTGGCTAAGCGCAAAACTGAAGAGAGCGAGAGCGATAGTGATACCCAGTCTGGTGCCAAAAGAAATTCCTTGATTGTGGCTGGCGTGGCTGCTGTGTTGGCTCTATGCGTATTAGGTGGTGGTGCCTATTATTTTGTCAGTCAGAAAATGAACAATCGCAGTGCCGCAGAAGAGAAAATTGAAGCGAAAAAAGTTGAAGAGAGTGAACAGCTTAAAACTGAAGCTGCTTTCAAAGCCGAGGCAGAGAAAAAAGAACCATTTTTCTTAGGTACTACCAATAAAGATGGTCATCAAGTCTCACATTTCAAGTTTCCTGATGAAATTTCAATTGGCACTCTCACTTTGCGCAGCGAGGAAGAAGAAAAGCCCCAGGACGCAAAGGGAGAAGTTTTTATCCCCACTCGTTACAGTTTGCAGTTCACACCCAATACACTTTGTCTGAAGAACCCGCACATACTGAGGCGTTTCGATGACGGTACCTTGCAGGCTATTGCACTGACAGCCGATGATAGTGAACTGTCTAGAGTTGTGGCACCATCTACCGCTGAAACTGAAGCACCGAAACTGGCAGCAGAAGACCCTAGACGATTGCATCGTAGCGATATCGTCAATAATGAGACGCTCAAGTGTATCACTCAAATTAAGAGTTTGAAGATTATCGAATTGGGACAGAGTGCAGTTACAGGCGAAGCCCTAGTGACTTTAGCTCGCTTTCCTAAGCTCATGGAGCTCAAGGTTGGAGCCACAGATATTGATGGTGAGCAGCTCGCTCAGTCTGGTTTGCTACCTAACTTGCAGGTGCTCCATGCCGATCACTGCACTAAGATTAGTGTCGCCCTTGCTGCCTTAGAAAATTCAGCGAAGCTGCGCAAGCTCTTCATTTCGTTCTGCAATGTCAGCCCCAAAGACATCCAAAACATCAGCACCATGAAGCAGCTTACCAGGCTAAAACTATCTGACAATGCTTTGAATGATAGTGATTTAGAGCCGCTAACCAAGCTGCCTAAGCTAGACAATCTTGAGTTGGATGGTTGCAAGATTACTCCAGCTTGCGTCAAGACATTGAGTCAGTGCAAGGCTTTGAAGGAAATTAGTGTGCGGCGCAATCTGTGGACGTCGCAGCAATTTGCCACGTTCAAAGAAGCTATGCAAAAAACTAATCCGCAAATAAAAATTGAAGAAGACATTGTTGATGCTGGAAGCATCAAAGAGTTAGCAGCGCCAGCACCCGATGAAGAGTAGGGGAGTGGTGCAGACTGCATAACTCAAAAATTTTGAGGTTTTGAATGACTATCTTTTTATAGATCTTCTCGCCACCTTCGGCGTTTCGGTGACCGTTTACTTTGGGTGGGTGTATTCGTGGAAAAAGATGATCTCATTGACCAGTTGCTGATGATTGCGCGAATCGGTCTATCGCTTGCGCTGCTTATGATAGTGATGGTGGCGGGGCTTGTCTTAAGCAAGAAACTGATTCCCGATTTGAATCCATTTCTTGTCCTTGTGGCTGCAATTGGCACTGCCGTCGCCTCTTTCATCTCTTTTCCTAAAGTAGCAAAACGCCAACGAGTCACCGCTGCCCCTCCCTCGAAGTTTGCTAGGGAGGATTTCCGCGTTGCTGAAAAAATGGTGCCAATTGAGCTTGAAAAACTGGGGATTTCCATAGATTCTGTGCACTTTTCAGGCATGCCCGGGCTCAATCTTGTGGAAAGAGATGCTACATGGGCTAGGTGGCAAACCGACGAAGGAGATATTGTCTTTTTGCGTTTCATCCCAGAACCAATTCAAAACCCTGTCCCCTTGAGCGATACCAGTGGTGTGCGCCAACAGTACAAGGACATGGTGGCGCAGCAGGGAGCGGCGATGATTGACCTCGACATCGTTTCCTACAGCGGCATCCCGTGTATGGAGATGATTTCTAAGACTCGGATGGAACACCATGGTATGGCGTACGCTGCCTCTGCAACCCTGATGTGGCGCGATTTTTCATTCAATATTGCCTTTCATTCCCAGGAGCGTGGTGTGACTGGACTTCGCGATGCAATTGTGGCCGACAAGTTTCTCGCGAAGTACGAAAGCATGGAGGAGTTTGATGCTGCTTTCCACGACAGGTCGTCGAACCCCGCGGCAGCACAGCGTAATCGTTCAGATGATGAGTGCTATGACGTCGACTTTCCTGACCACCCGCTGAGCCGCTGTCGCCAATTCTTGCGAGACCTGCGTACGCTCATCGTTATCATGCCCGAAGTCCGAAACGCCAGTCCTTGCCAGATGTAGTT
The DNA here is from genome assembly GCA_913063055.1 of uncultured bacterium. GTDB lineage: Bacteria > Cyanobacteriota > Vampirovibrionia > Obscuribacterales > Obscuribacteraceae. The sequence goes on along the minus strand of CAJXZK010000086.1, from coordinate 17,683 downwards.
GCTGCAATCGTACTGCTCAAAACTGCCGCATCTAATTTTAAAGCCGATCAAAACTGCCGCTACAATTTGCTCTCGCTAAAAGTTATGCGAGTAATGACATTGTAGTCGCACTGATAGCGGCCGTCTTTGTAGCTCCAGGTGGCTTGTCTGTTGGCGTTTGGTTCAGACACCCAGACAGCAGAATTTTGAAAAGAAGTGTTGTTTTGAATGAACGATGAGGGAATGGTGAAACACTTTTCTCCATTAATTGGCTCAATTTCAATCCAACCAATGTTGGGGAAATAAACTTCGGCCCAGTTATGCGTGTTGCCCCAATCGTCTGGTCTGCTAGTCTTCTTACCATTTGGCTCAGTGAGGTTGACGCCGACCACGTCTCGACTCTTAAGGCCTACACTGCGACAAAGACCATGCAACAGTTGAGCGGTGTGACCGCAGTGACCGCGACGTTTCTTTAGTGTTGTTGCTAGATCATCAGTTCTATGTGGAACTGCTTCATCGTATTCAATATTGGTTTTCAACCAGCGACAAAACTCTATGACTGTATTGGCCGGGTCATGATTTTGCTTGAGTTTGACTGCTAGAGCCACTACTTCAGGGTCATTGGCAAGCTTGGTTGGTGAAGTGATTTGATCTTTGCTAATAAACTGTTGGCAATCGGCCCAGCTACAGCGGAATGAACTTGGATTGAAGGATCTCTTAACCGACACTGCCTTGTATGAACTGACATAGCGAAGCTGTGTACCGGGCACAAATTGACGGTTCTCTTCAAAGTAAAAATGAGCCGATCGCTTATCATCTTCTGCTTCGATTTTGCCAGTGGGAGCACTGCGCAAGTCGTTGGCGCCAAGCGGGGAGCTAGTATTTGACCAGGGCTTGTAAGCGGCGATGGCGTGCCAAACTCTCACCTGGTGGCAGCTAGGACCCTTTGTAGGAATGGTTACGTCGGTCTGGGTGCGCACTGTATAGACTTTGGCTTCGCTTGTGGCCACAGCCCCATAGAGACGGTCGCTGACAGAGCCTGCTTGCAGAGGGGCGGTTAGTGCCAAAGATAGGGCGAGAAAGGGGGCCAGGAAGCGCAATTTAATAGCTCCAAGTTTAGGTCAGAAGCTCGAACAAGGGAGCTTAAGCTTACTATGCAAATGTACAAAATTGCCAGTGGCTACTCAATAGCCGGAGCCGCTGGGCAATCTGGCAAGTCTTTGCGCACGTAGATGCGGTGGTCGTCTATAGTGCCGCAGTATTGGTAGTCTTCTTGCACAGCTGTTTTTATAAAATCAGCGTCTCTGAGAATGTCATAGATACGCGTCGCCTGAACGAAAATAAGTTTTGGTTTGTTATTGGCAATGTCTTCTTTGTATTCTGCCAAAATTTTTGTTTTAAACCCATTCATTTTAGCTTTGATAGCTGGAGATTTTGAGACATCTCTGGCAAATATTGTGGTGGGAAGGAGCATGGCGTGTAGATAGCGCGAAGCTGGTTGGCGTTTGGTTTGTAGTAGCAAGGGATAGCCTGGCGTGATGCTGCGAGTCATAAACAGCACTGGCTCTCCTGCTTCTGTGTATTTGAGAATGACAAGGGCAAGAGCGCTGAGGTCTCTTTGGGGAACATCTCCGATATAGCCAATGCCCATCATTGCTAGCTTTGGAGTTTCTGCTGCTTCTTTTTTCTGTGTTGTTATTTGCTCGTGGTTGACTTGAAATTGCCACAGGCAGATTGCGCTGAGCCACATAGCATCGAATACTTTCACGAACTTAGAGACAAATTGGCGCAGGATAAATAGCAATATTGCTGCTTCGACGCCAGCTAGCATGTAAGCGCCTGCCAGAAAAGGTATGGCGTGATTTAGCCAGGGCTGGCCTTGCATTAAGTAAGAGGCCAAACCTAAGAGGCTGAAGGCTAGCAGCGGCATGATTAAAGTGGAGTAGCGGCTGAGAATGAGGCCTAAGATCGAGGTGTATATGAGAACAAGAAAGTAGTTTTTCCAGTAGGGGCCCCAGCCCATGAGTTGGAACATTATTGAAGAGCTGTACTCACCGTAGCCCAGAGTAAATACTGGCACCATCATGCCAAAGTAGCCGTTCTTCATGTCTTGGGGCATGGCCAAAAGACAGCCAGCGTAAGCTAAGCCGAATAGTGCACAAGTAATTGTTTCGGGAGCAATCAGGCAGCGCCAGTTTCGATTTTCTCTGAGCCAGAGCGCCTCAAGCACAATTGCTGCCAGCAAATAACTTGGTTTCATATAGAGACCAATTGAGGCGAGCAGTGCCGCGACAATTGCTGCAAGTGCTGGCGATGAGGCGTTTTGCCAGCGCAGCCAGCGCACTATAAATAAAGGGAGAAAAAGTAGTACGAATATGTGTTCCCTTTGACCGAACTCGTCTTCACCCGACAGCAATAAAGTTAGGTATGAGAATGACAGTAGCAGAGGCATGAAGACAAACGATTCTTTATTCTTAGGCTGTCGCCACAACAGCCAAAAGCTAAAGGCTATGCTGTAGATCCAGAGGGCTATCGTTGTGTACCAGAAGCCTTGTGGCTGTGTTGCGCCAAAGTAGTGCGATACTAAATTTGGTGTTATATGAGCGTAGAAAGCTAGTGGTGGATTAACATCAAAGAAGTCTACATAGGGTCTTTTGCCGTGGAGGAGAAGGTCGCCGATGGCGACAAACATAGATTGATCCGGTGCAATAGTAAGCGGGTGAATGGCGGGAATGGTAAGCAGTCGCCAGGCAATAATCGACAGTAAGAAAATACCGGCAATGAGCATGGCTCTGCGTGTCCATATATCCATTGTCATAGAAACAGGCAAAGTATCTGCTTTCGAAGATTTAATTACTGCTAGTATCGAGGCTATTTTGCCGCTATCTGGCTTCGTCATGGGGCTTTCTTTCGTGGCACAAAGACCGAGAGATTATATTGAGCGCCATGATATTCCAGGGGTTCAGTATTGCCTCCATTTATGGTCTTAAGGCGCGCACCACCCTTCCAAACATAGTATTTGTTTAGAATGGGCATTACTTCGTTTTTGTCGAGCAAACTGCGGATGGTGCCGTCTTGCACAATGATCATTTTGGCTTTTTGCTCACTTATATCTTGCTTTAGTCGATTGTACAATTGCTCTGAGAGCCGATTGTATTTTTGTTCGTTTTCGCCTGGATGTTGAGCGTGGGCGATATATGGCAAAAATGCAGATTCAATGAGATAGCCGCTTGGCTTTCTTCCCATCTGCAAAATTAATGGATAGGCTGGCAGTATGTCGTCAGTTAAAAACATCAGTTCGTCGCCTTTCTCAGAATATTTGGCAACCCATGAAGCGCAATCGGCTGGTATTACATTTTCGCCAGGGGTTTTGTCTGTAATTGTAGGCAGTGCCTCGGCAAACAGGTTTGATTGATTTTGGAGAAATGTCCCCGTAAGCATTAGTAATGCGGCGCTAAGTGCGCACAAGAGGCCAAAATTGAATTTTGCTAGGACTGGTCTTTTGCCCTTTAACAGTTTGATTCGGTGAATAACCGCAGATAGCACGCCGATGTTGTTTCCCCATAACAGGGTGGCAGCAAAAATCATGGGAATTGCTGTATGAGTTAAGCCGGTTGGTTGGTTGAGATAGAGCCAGAAACCGCTACAAAACAGAAGCATCAGTACTAGTGACAAACTAGAGCGATTGTTTTGGGGAATGGCAAAGAGAATGGCGGCAATTCCAGCGTAAAAGATATCTCGCCTCTCTGGGACACTGCCGGCGCCGTATAGATACATGTCAAAATAGTCAGGAATGGCGGCAGGAATTGGTGTGAATGTGCTGAGATATGCTGCTGTGAATGGTACTGGTGCCATGATCAAGAATAAGCCGTAAGAGAGCATTGTAATTAGGCAAGCTCGAGCTTCTGGCGCAACAAGTGGGTCAATTTTTATCTTTGTGCAGAACCAAAGAGCCTCCAGGAATACTAGAAAAACGATGTAGAGTTGACAGAGTGAAAACCCGATGCCAGCGAATATGCCGCAGTAAATAGCTTCACTTCTTGAGATAGCGTAGCCGTTCCACCGTAGCCACCTAACTAGCAGATAGGGCATGAGAAGCAGCATAAAGAGATGTTCGCTCTCGCCAAGTTGAAACAGCATTAGCACGTTGGCTAAAGTTAGAGCAATAATAAATGGCGGAAATGTATGCCACTCCCGGTGGTGCCTTCGCGGTAGGAGAATTTTGGCGCAGGCCAGTGTAGAGGCTGCTGCGAGAAGCCAGGCCAGCAGGTTCACAACCAAGCTCGGTGCAATATTGAGAACTTGGGCTATTAAGAGTGGTATCAGGCTGCCGTATAGAAGAAGTGGTGAGACCAGACAAAAGAAGTCTATATATGGCGCTTTTCCTGCTGCTATGAGTTTGGCCGCCTCTAAATTTAGGGCAGCCTCTGGCGCGATCATAGAAGGGTGACTGAGAAGAACTATGGCAACAGAAAAAAAGATAAGTGCAGCCACCACTAAAGTTACTAGGCAATAGCCCCGTCTGCTTGTTAGTGGTTGTCTAGCCAAGCTAGGGCTTGTGATCATCTTATTCACTTAGTAAGTAATCTTGTAGTCAGTATACTGTGTCGCTTACCGTGACAGGGCTAGTGCCTCGGGCCTGTGGTTAGCGCTAGTGGGCAGACCGTTGTTGCAATTTTAAGGTGGACGGGGTTGACTAAGTCTCAACTTAGACTTATTCTAAATATATGACCGCCCATAACACTAGCGACAAAATAGTCACAGCTGAACAGCTGCTCTTATCGCGTGGCGTTAAACCCACCCCACAGCGCGTTGTTATAGCCGATTATTTGTTGCAGACCGACAGTCACCCCACAGCAGACGAGGTGCTCTCAGCGGTTTCTGAGGCCCTTCCTGTAGCTCTTTCAAGAGCGACTGTGTACAACACTCTCAATACACTGAAAGAGGCTGGTGTTATCAAAGAAGTATTGACCGAGCCAGGACGTGTCAGATATGACGCCAATGTTTCTCATCATCATCACTTTGTTGACGTGAAAACAGGCAAGATTGTCGACATTCCCGCCGACAAGGTTGAGGCTATTGGTGAGCTTTTGGGCGATCAGTATAAGGTTCATGGATTTCAGGTTCTGTTCTATGGAGAGCTAGAGCAGCACTAGGTTTTTTTGCCCGCAAGTTAGATTAAATCTAAGAGTAGACTATTTCTAGGAGAAATTATAATGTCAGAGAACAAAGCACCCCAATTAACCGATTCAGAAGCTACTTTGGCTGAGTTAACCAGCGCCGATGCCACGGCCAAATCGGGCGCAGCCCCAGAGGGTACTAAAACAGCGGCAAACTTGATGGCTGCTTTTGGTGGAGAATCGATGGCTAATCGCAAGTATCTATATTTCGCCAAAATCGCCCGCAAGCTTGGCAATGAAGAAGTGGCAAAGCTTTTTGAAGAAACTGCCAATCACGAAACAGCCCATGCTTTTGCTCATCTTGAGTTGATTTATCCATCAGCTGAAATGACTGTTGAGAAGATATTGGCTCTGGCAGCTGAAGGCGAGATGTATGAAAGTGTCACCATGTATCCCAATTTTGAGCGTGAAGCTGTAGAAGAGGGCAATGAAGCGGCTGTAGCTGAGTTTCAAGAACAAGCGAAAGAATCGCTAGAGCATGCTGGCATTTTTCAAAAGGCAGCAAAGCGCTTTGGTGCTCTCAAGCGGGTTGAGGCTTTCCATGCCGCTCGCTATCAGGCTGCTCTAGATAAATTGACTGCTGCTAAAGTCTAGTGTTGTAGCGCCTAGTCTTGTTCTTTTTCTGGTTCTATTTCTTGTTCTTTCTCTGGTTCCTGATTTTCTGCCATCATCTGGGCCATGCGCTCATGAACCGAGGGAAGTAAATCAGTAAGTGGCTCACTATCTTCAATGCCGCCCATAAAGGGGCGGCATTGCACTATGTGTCTTGCCAGTTTGTCGGGCCAAATATGCAGATTCTCCAGGCCCTTTTGATGGCCTAGCCAGCGCATTTTGTAAGCAATCGCTAGAGAGTGAGGTTCCATATCATCAACTAGAACAAAACCGTTGGTAGGCGGAACCATGTCGCAATTATCTGGTCCATAAATTTCGCCAACAAGGTCTGCCAGTCCTAGTTCTTTTAAAACCTTAGCTTGAAATTTTGAGTGCCCGAGAGTGAGCATAGCTACTTCGTACTTGCTGCCCAACTCTTGCAAAAATACTTTAGCGCTTGGCCTGGCCTCGGTTAGCACAGTATTCCAGCGAAAGAAGAACTTCGGGCGGCGGTCAAATATATGCCTGGACGGCAAAGGATAAATCTCAGTGTTAACCAGCGTACGGTCGCAGTCTACGAATACGCGGTGATTGCCAGCAGTAATGATTTTTTTGCTCACATCAATCGTTTATGAACGATGTGGTCAATATAAAACTGGAATTGTGTTGGTGTTGGCCAGGTTCCGTGGGTACCCTTTCTTTCTATAAATTTAGTCGGGTTGCCGTTGGCCACCAGGGCGCGATAAAGCTGATTCTGTAATTTGGGCGGCATGGTTGTATCTTGCATGTGAGATATCACCACTACTTTTACGGTTTTTGGAAATTGTTTGATATTTGGTATAAAGCTGCGTGCTTTGTACTCTTTCTTTGCCTCAGCAGGAGTGCCGCCCATGGCTTTTACCAGCGATTCTTGCACGAGCTTTTCGCCAGTTAGTTTATAGAGATTAGCTAGGTCGCCGCAACTCAAAAGAACCATGATGCATTCTGATTTGCTTTTGATTTCGGGAGGTGCCTGCTCAATGAATGAAAGCAAGTTGCAGCCGCCCATTGATGCGCCAATGTAGATAATGCGATCAAATTTGTATTTGTCTTGCACTTTGGCAATGGCATCGCTGACGTCTTGAAGAGCGGCTGGATTAGCCCATGTATTAGGTTGGCCGACAGAGAGGAAGCCATACATTGGATAGACACTGGTCATGATCGGCCCAGTGGGAGCGCCTGCCGGTAATACGAAAGGTTCGTCGATGTTTGAAGTCATACCGTGATAGTAGACCACCAGTGTGCTTGGACCAGTCACATTTGGCTGTGTTGGTGGAATGAAATAGGCATTGATTGGTTTGCCGTCAACATGACTGGTGGTGGTAATTTGCTCGCGGCCAGCTGCTTGTGCGCTGTTAGGGCTGCAAAAGAGCGCGGTGAAAAAGAGCATTGAAGCGATTAGAGCGGTGCGTATGGGCGAGGTGGGTGCCAATATTCGTCGTTGTCTTGTTTTTGTTGAAAGATTCATTGAAAAGATAATTGCCAAAGAACTACCGCTGACCTCAATATATGCTTGCAACCTTAATTGCAGCACTATTTGCAGCATTTTACAGCATTTATTTCTTGATTAGCTAGAGTTCAAGATGCTTGAGTCTGGGGGCGTTATCGTCTACCATCATCAGAGATAGCGGTGATGGTGGGCGATTGGCCTCATGGCTTGTTGATCAGAAAATCATATTCGGTAATATCTTTAGATACCTGTCCTTAGGAAATTCATGGCCACAATAGAAACAGAGCGCAGCATCTTCACTTTGATCAATACCTTCGAAGTTGAGCCAACCAAACAGCAAATTTTGGCCAATATGCTCGAGGAGGTCACAGAGAAAGTGACTAAGCATCAGCCAGGTTTTGTCTCTGCTAGTGTTCATCAGAGTTTTGACGGCAAGCATGTGGCGAGCTATGTGCAGTGGGAAAGCGAGATTCACTATCGGGTGGTCTCTAAAAATCTAGAGATTCAAGCCCACATGAAAGAAATACAGGCTGCGGCAATATCGGTACAGCCGGTTTCTTATCGTGTTACCTATGTCGGCGAATCAATCAACTAACACGATCAGCCGCAACCTTTCGCTGCCAGATTGTCCAGGCTAGTAGTAGGCAAACAAGTAGTTCAACTATGCTTGCTTCTGGGCCGAAGACTCCACCGGTTAGCCATGGTGGACCGTTGAGGCCGCTAAAAATTAGGGGTTCGCCCATATGCATGCCTGAAACTGGGGTGCCAAATACCGGCCCTTCAAAAATATTCCAAAAGGCATGTAAACCAGCAGCTAGCCAGAGTCGCCTTGTATATAAGTAAGCTGCACAAAAGAGCAAACCGGCATCAAGACCTAGGGCAGTACAAGAGACTATTTGATCGAACAGCGGCACGCCCTGCTGAAAGTTGTTAAAGTGCGCGGCCCCAAACAATAGAGAGCTTGCGATCACAGCAATCTTGGTATTGCTTGCCCGCTCGATTGTTTGCAGCACATAACCACGAAAGAGAATCTCTTCAAAAATAGCAGCAGCAATAAGGCCTGGAACAAATTCAAGCAATTGGCAGTGAGTACTTATGCCTAAGGCTTCGTAGCAGCCCAGGGCGGCCAGAATGATAGTGACTGTGGTGACCATCAAGCTGCCGATCAGACTGCCGTCATAGAACTCTATGAGGCCGGCCCAGAAGCTTTTTGCTCCAAGACCGTAGTCGCTTAGAGTGCGCTTTTCTATGAAGCGGCCAACGAGCCAGAGCAAGAGCAGGCCCCAGATCAGGTAAGCCGTAAACTGAGTAGTTATATATGGCAGCATTTGAGAGACGGCCTCGATTAGAGGCTGGCCGCCGTAAATGGCCACAAACAAGAAAATAAGCGACTTAGCAATCGCCAGGGCGAGCCGTTTGGTTCGAAAGTCTGGTTTGGTTTCAGTCAGTGCTTGCGCTTGAGAGTTGGGTTCGCTGGTCAATGGCACCTTGCTTTGGTCAAATTTCAGGCTATTCATATTGCTTTCTATTTGCCTATTGTACGAATGTCACAGGGGCTAAGGCTATCTCTTCAAGCTAATTAACAGTGGTCTTTACCGGGGCTAGTTGGTCACTAACTTCCCACTATTTTTAATTAGGGGGTTGACAGTTTGTAGACGACCGGTCTAATATTGCAATATGCCCAAACGACAGCCGGGGCAAAGAGGAGATTTAGCCATGACTCAAATACCATTATTCGATGTAGTCATTCCTGGAGTTATAGCCTGGGTATTGGTCGACGACCTGTTGCGGTCGGTGAAAACCGCTGACCATTTAAGACCAGTAGTGAATAAGCTGATCGAAAACAAAACAGCCATTAGCAATGCCGTTAAGTGTGCCAAAGAGCCTTGTTCACTGCGTCGCTAGATCTTTTTGATGGTTTCAATAATTTTGCGAGTAGGCGGGCCTTTGATTATTGGCCGATCTTCAAGTTTAGTGAAATCAGTTACTGTCTTATAACCTTTCGGAATCTCGAAATCAGCCGCCACTAGTTTGACTGGTTTCATTTCAGAAGTGAGCAAAATGGTGTTCAAGTCGCCTCGGCAGCTAATGTATTTAAACTGCAATGGCATTGATCGTTGCAGCGGTACGCCATAAAACCGAGAGAGTACTGTGGCCGCTTCAACAGGTAAGGTGACCTTTTCAGCTACTAACATTTGGGCTGATTGCACAAATCTAGGATCGGCTGATTCGTGTTCTTTGTCTTTTATTTGTTTGTCGACGAAACTTTTTGGTGTCTGCAACTCTACTGCGTTGATGCCGTGCAGCACGGTTTTTGATGTTGGTTTTAGTGGAATGTTGTATAAAGTTACGCCACCAGTAACAGTGGCAAGCTTATTGCCTATGCCTGTGAATGTGCGCGGTGAAGTGAATGAACAAATGCGCTTGGTGCGGTTGTTAAAAGCAAATACTTTCCATTGCGGAGCGGTTGCCACAACCACCGTACCGTGACTTCTATCGGCAATCTTTACTGCTGAATTAGTGACATAAGTATCTTGATCGCCCATGGTTGAGCTGGTTTGATAGCTGTAATAGCCATCATCGGCTTGGGCTTTTGCAGCATTTAAAGTGAAGCAGATAAGCAGGCTCAGAGCAAATGGGATTCGGTTCGATAACTGCATTCTTCCTTACTCAATAAACTGACTGACGATTGTACTCAATAATTTGTGCGCTGCTGGAGATATAGAAAGAGATAGATGTATAGAGATAGATATTTAGGGAGATAAGTGGAGCTAGTGCAATTTTTCTAGTAAAAGGTTTACCTGCCTGGCAGTTTCGGCTTCGCTATGAGAATTGTCTATGACTTGATCGGCGCGATTGCATTTTTCGCTCTGTGGCAATTGGGCTTCTAAACGCCTTTGAATTTCTATAGCGTCTAATTTATCTCGTTCCCCAAGACGCTGTTTCAATACCTCTTCTGAGGTAAATACTGTCCAGATTTCATCATATTCATCTGCCATATTAGCTTCGAAAAGAAGGGGAACCAATACTGCTACTATTTTTTCTTGGTTCAGCTCTTTTATGCGGCGCCGACAGCTCAGAACAACACTGGGATGCACTATTTGTTCTAATTTGCGCCGTGAATCGGCATTTTTAAAGACGATTTTGGCTAAGTTCTTGCGATCGATGGGCCTGTCTAGGGGGCTAATTTCGGCATTTGCAGCTTCGCTGCTGATAGCAGCAGTATTTGTAGTTTCTGTGGCAGGAGCTTCTAAAACGCCAGGTCCGAATTGTTCGACGATAGCCTTTTTGACGCTGACATCATGAGCTAGAACGTCGTGAGTGAGCTGGTCTGTATCAATAACGGGAATATTTTTTTCAGCTAGAAGCCGGCCCACGGTTGATTTGCCCGAGGCAATTGTGCCGGTAATGCCTAAAACAATTGGTCCATTAGGGTTAGAGTGTTTCTGCATCAGTCTTTATATCGCCAAATTTGTTTTGTACTTTGTTCAAAATTTCTTTCATACGCAGACAGGTAAGCCTTTTATTGCGGCTTTCGCACAGTACTCTTAGTTCTGTTTTGGGCTCTGTCTTGGCCTCAGTTTTTGCTTCAGTTTTTGTCTCAGTTTTTGGACCACTAGTGCCTCCGGCCTTTGTTTCTGCTAGAGCCGGTCTCAGGGCGACAATTGCCTTTTCACGGCTTGTGGTATCACCACCATTAGAGTCAAGGCTAGAATTGCCGTTGCTATTTAGGGTAATGAGCATGTGTCCAGAGTTGGCACTGAGGCCAGATACGGTCAGGCCCTCGTCTTCAAAGGCTTGTCTTAAGGCTTGTAAGGCATTGTTATAGTTGGCGTTCAACACAAGGGCTATGGTGGTGTTCGGGTCGAGCTTTTGTTTGAACAGTTGAAAGGCCTTAACGCGCCAGGCTTGAGCTGGTCGAGCCACACCATTTCCGCTCGGTCTTAACGGGGCAGCATTCGGTGGTGGTGGAATAGGTGGGCGGTCAACTGTTGGTACTATATTTAGTGCGGGAGTGCCGTCGGGAGTGACTGTAAATGGTTCTGAATTGGTCTCTGGCTGCGCCCCTTTGCCTGTGGTTTGGTCGCTAGCTTGCTCCGAACCCTGGTCAGAAAATTGGTTAGCAGGTTGTTGAGAAAATTGTCCCGATGCTTGGTCAGAAGTTTGTCCAGAAGTTTGGCCCGAAGTTTGATTAGAAGCTCGCCCGCCTATAGCTGGGGCAAACTTTGGTTCAGGTTGATAAGGTGCAAAAGCCGATCGTCCTTTGATTAGCGGTGCGGTTTGACTCTGTGCGCTTTCCATAAAAGGAAATACAGAGATAAATAGACTTATCAATAAGAAGGAAGGCTGCTTCACGGCTATGTTCATCGATATCTTCAGCATCTGCGGCATCTGCTTATATTAACTTGAGCTGTCAGTGACAGCCCAGAAATACTAGTAAAAAGACGAATTAACCCTTTACGTTAAAATCTTGATTGACAGAGGCCAACCGCTTGATATGATTTCTTTAGTCTCGGTCTGGGGCAGAGCTCAAAAGTTTTGTCCTACAAGTTTGAACATACGGGGATCCCGCTCGACGCTTCCACGTATACCTTTGAACCAGCTTTACGCTTCTAGCAAGCCCCTGGAGCCGGAAAAGGAAACGGACAGAAGTTAGGAGGTTCCCCCCCTGGAGTATATCCCGGGTACAAAACGCGCACCTGTTCTGGACTGAGACCCTTTTTAAACAGATGACAATACAATTTCACTTAGGTGGCTTACCTCAGACCAAGCGCTTTGGTCTTGAACTGGCGCATGCTGTGGGCAATGGCGCCATTATTGCTCTGAGCGGCACCTTGGGTGCTGGTAAAACTACTCTGGTAAAGGCTGTTGGCAAGGGCCTGGGCGTGGAAGAAGTAATCAGTTCGCCGACCTTCACCATGCTCAATGAGTATCACTCTGGCCGCCTGTCGCTCTTCCACCTCGATTTATATCGCGCTGGCGAGACTGGTGAGACCATTGATTTGTCGATGCTGGCCTTAGAGCTTGATGAGGTTCTCGATGAGGTCCTTGATTCCACGCCAGGCGGCCTATCTGCTGGTTTATCTGGTGGTATTTCTGCCGGTATAAGCAACCCACCTGCGCTAGTAATGATTGAATGGCCCCAATACTTCTTAGTTGAAGGCGAATCTTACTTAGCTGACAAAGACTATTTGGAAATTTCCCTCGACCTTGTCAAGCAAGGTGACCTCCTATGTAGTGTAGGGGGCTCTCAAGAGGGGGCTGTGGAAAAAGTGTTACAAGAAACATATGAGGCTGAAAACCCTATAAAGGATGGGGTGGGTGAGGCCAGAATCGCCAATCTGGTCGGACATGGCCCGGAATCTTCGCAAGTTATCGGAAGACTTCAGAGCGCTCTTCCTGATATGGTTATATATTTGTAAGCCGAGGCCGAGATTTGTCATCGTGTTATACTCCATCGACGTCGGCGTATCTTGACAGGCCGCGAGTAGCTCCACCACAGCGTTACAGAGAAAAATGGTCAAATCGTTAGTTATTGTTGAATCTCCAGCCAAAGCCAAAACGATCTCAAAGATCCTTGGCAAGGACTTCACGGTCAAGGCCAGTTATGGCCACGTGAGGGATCTCCCCAAAAATAAATTGGGTGTCAATGTTCGCAAGAACTTCGAACCCCTCTATGAAGTATTAAAGGATAAAGAACCCACAGTTGCTGATTTAAAAGAAGCAGCAGCGGGTGTCGATAAAGTGTACCTGGCGCCCGACCCTGACCGCGAAGGGGAAGCAATCGCCTGGCACTTGTCAGAAATTTTGGAATTGCCTAAGAAGAAGCTGCATCGCATCGAATTTAACGAAATTACGAAAGAAGCAGTCTTAGCGGCCATCAAGGCGCCACGGCAAATCGATCAGAGTTTAGTTGATGCCCAGCAGGCCCGCCGCGTGCTTGACCGTTTGGTTGGTTACAAAATCAGCCCATTGCTCTGGCGTAAGGTAAATGGCCGTTCGGCTGGTCGTGTGCAATCAGTTGCTGTTCGCATCATCTGTGAGCGCGAAGCAGAAGTAGAAGGTTTCACTCCCCAAGAGTATTGGACAATTAAGGCCGAGCTATCTCGCGCCCGCTCAAAGCAATTCTTCACTGCGCCACTAGCTAAATGGAAAGGCAAGCGAGTAATTGCTGCTTCTGAAAAAGCGACAGCGCAATCGACTACCATCGATACTAAAAAGATGGCTGACGATATCGTCAAGAAAATCGAAAAAGAAGATTTCACCGTTGCTTCAGTGGTTGAGAAAACCAGTCAGCGTCAACCGCAGGCTCCGTTCATCACTTCAACTCTGCAACGAGAAGCAGCAACATTCTTAGGCTTCGCTGTTAAGAAGACAATGAAAGTTGCTCAAGAACTCTATGAAGGTATCGAACTTGGCTCACAGGGCCCAGTTGGTTTAATCACCTACATGAGAACTGACTCGACTCGTGTGTCGCAAACGGCAGTGGATGAAGCGAAGAACTTCATTGTTGCTCGTTATGGCAAACAGTATTATCCAGATAAGCCTCGCGTTTATGTCCGCAAAGCTAAGTCGATGCAGGATGCCCACGAAGCTATTCGTCCATCCCATCCTGAAAGTTCACCTGAATCGATCAAGCAATACTTGAGCAGCGATCAGTTGAAAGTGTACAAACTGATCTGGGAACGCTTCATGGCTAGCCAAATGGCTTCAGCTGAGATTCTCACCAGAACGGTTGAAATCACCGCTGGCGATGCCATGTTTAGAGCATCTGCTTCAGAGAAGAAATTCCCTGGTTTCACCATTGTTTATGACCGTCTTGCTAAAGACATGGCCACAAGCGATTCAGATGCGGTAACAGATGAAGTTGATGAAGAAGAAGCAGCGCCAAATCTTCCTGAGTTAGAGAAAAACGAAAAGCTCAAACTCAAAGAAATGAAGCCTGGCCAACACTTCACCCAGCCTCCACCCCGCTTTACAGAAGCAAGTTTGATCAAAACCTTAGAAGAACTGGGTATTGGTCGACCATCTACTTATTCTGCGACCGTGAGCACAATTGTCGATCGCAAATATGTAGAGCGCGTGCAGAAAGCATTGGTACCAACCACTCTCGGTAAAGCCGTTAATGCTCTTCTAGTTGAGCACTTCGGCAATATCGTTGAAGTTGGCTTCACCGCTGGAATGGAAACTCAGTTAGACAAAGTCGAAGAAGACAAGTCTGACTGGCGCGTCATGCTCAAAGCTTTCTACGAGCCTTTCAATAAAACATTGAAAGAAGCCGAAGAGAATATGAACAAGGTGCTCATTCTCTCTGACCAGTTCTGCGAACTTTGCGGACAGCCTATGGCTATTCGTTCTTCGCGCTACGGCCAATTCTTGGGCTGTGTCGGCTATCCTGAGTGCAAGACCAAAATCTCGCTAACTAAAGATGGCAAGCCAGTTCCTGAAGATAGACCGTCAGAAGAGAAGTGCAAGACCTGCGGTTCAGACATGCTGATTCGCTATGGTCGCTATGGCGATTATCTCGCCTGCTCAGCTGAAGAATGTACCGAACAACGACCAATTCTTAAATACACTGGTGTTACCTGCCCTCGTGAAGGTTGCGGTGGCGCCATTGTAGAGAAGAAATCGAGACACGGAAAAATCTTCTTCGGTTGTTCCAACTATTCACTCAATCAGTGCACATCGGCTTATTGGTACCCACCGGTAATTTCAGGTGGTCCAAAAGGCGACAATCTCTGTCCAAAATGCTCGAGCGTTCTTATCTACAAGACCCTCAAGCGTGGCGACCAGGTAGCTTGTTCGTCTAAAGAGTGCGACTTCGCTGAATTGATTACTGGTTTGGAAGTGCACGCTTAAGGATAGACTAGACACGCTTAGGAATAGATAGGATAAACTTTTGGGCTAGCGTCTTGAAGCTAACTGGAAAAGTTGCCTGGAAACCTGATTGGCATGTTTGAGAACTTTAGCGAACAATCAATGAAAGTAATGGCCTTGGCTGACCGCGAGGCTGCTGCATTGAAGCACGACCGTGTAGGCACTGGTGAAATACTGGTGGGCTTGCTGGTTTGGGCTGAGTCTTCAGGCGGGGCAGATAATGCCGTGGCGGAAGCAATTGATAGTAAGTCTGAGAAAGCAGAGAAATTTCGCATGAATTTCGCTGCTTTTAATCTGACTGCTGCAAAAGTGCGGGCCGAAGTCAAAAGAATTACCGGCTCAGGGGCAGGTGAGAGGGCTTCTGCCTACAGTTTCACCCCAGGGGCGGAACTTCTCCTGCTGCTTGCCTACGAAGAGGCCTTAAACCTCTGTACTCGTCCTGGCACTGAAAAGGTCGAGCCTGAGCATTTGCTGCTTGCCCTTTTGCGCCAAGACGAAGGAGTGGCCTGTCGCATTTTGGAGCGCCTGGGGCTGGATGATTTTAGTCAGTTGCGCTCTGCAGTGCTTTCGAGCTTGGGGGTCAATCAAGAGGAGCTTCTTGAGATTCGCTTTGAAAAAGCGCGGCGCCAGAGAGTAAATGTGCAACAAGCGGCGGGTGAATTTGCTAGCCAAGGGAGTCTGAAAGATTCACAGGACTTTGCCCACCCGGGCGATCTAGCGATGTTGACGACTGCTGAGAAATTGTTAGAAGATGGCCTACAGAGCGGCGCCTCATTTACCGATCTGCCTTATTCTCCTTACGCCCTAGAGCTATTCAAACTGGCCCAAGAAGCAGCTGCTAACCACGGTCACGATGTCGTCGGCAGTGGACATTTGCTGCTTGCTGCTCTGTCAATGCATAAGGGGCTTCCCCTTAGAGTTATGGCTCAGTGTGGCGTTGAGCGCTATCAAGTCGATGAAGAACTGTCCAACATCCTCGGCCCTGGCTCTGGTGTGCCGTCTGATTCTTCTATGGCCCTGAGTGCGTCTTGCCAGAAACTATTGAATTTAGCCGCCCATGAAGCTTTAGAGTGGCATCATAGTTTTACAGGCTTGGAGCATGTGCTCTTGGTTTTATTGCGCGAACACGAAGGTGTGGCCGGCCGCATATTGGAAGATTTTGCTGTAGATAAAGGTGCGCTGCGCAAAAAGATTTTGGCAGACGCGCAGTTTGGTAGCCTCGAAGGTTAGCTTTGCGGGCGCATGTAGAGTGTGTTGAAAGAGTTGATTTGATCAATTGTCACGGAGCTACCGGGCAGAGGTTTCTGTTCTTTTACTGAGCGCAATAGATCACCAATTTCAACCTTTCTAAAAGTTGGGGCTACTCTAGAGATGCTGCCTCCTTCTGAAAGCATTAGTGGCAGAACCTTTGAGGCTGGTTGGTGCAGAAAGGCATCTAAAACAGCACTATCAAATTGGGTGCCGCGGCCGCGGTCAAACACATCAATTAGCTTTCCAATTGGTGTCGGTGTTTTGTAAGAGCGGCCGTGGGAGAGCACATCAAATACATCGGCGACGGTGTTGACTCTTGTTTCAATGGCGATTTGTTCAGCACTAAGCGCGTTGGGGCTGCCGCGGCCATCGAGGCGCTCATGGTGATTTTCGGCTACTGACGGCACATCGGCTAAGCGTTTGGGATAGTCAACTTTCTCTCTGAGGATGATACCAGTATCGGTGGCGTGGTGATTGATTACTGCCCGCTCGTGACCATCTAGTTTTCCTGGAGAATCAAGAATCTCTTTTGGCGTTTGCAGTTTGCCAATGTCATGCATTCTTCCTGCCAGATAGGCTTTTTCGACTGAGGCCGGAGGGAGATGCATGCCTTCAGCAATGATTCGGCTCATGTCTCCCACTCGGTCTTGGTGATGAGCTGTCAGTGGATGATAGCCGAGCATTTGCTCGCGCAGTTGGGCGTGTTGCTCTTGGGTGCGGATACCCAAGGCCTTATCAATGCTGTGATGCACACCCATATAGACGCTTGAATTGCGGGCCACTTTGACCCCGACAATGCCGCCAGCGCTGAAAATGGCGCTATCGGCAATAAATGCTCCGAGAGCATTGGCGCTGCTTCGCGCCTCTCTGTTTTCGCCAGATTTGTTGGTTCAGGTATCGGCCACGGCGTCGCGGGCGACTCCGAACTGCCTGGCTGAGGTGAGGGCAAATGATGCCGTCATGGAAGCGCTAACGATTTGGGCTACTTCGCGAGCTACACCAGCTTTTCCTTGGGCCAAAGCTAAGCCAGCGCCAATTAGCATCGAACCGCCCAATTCGGCGGCTACCTGGCCTGGATGGTCGGTGAGCTCGTCGACACGGT
Organism: uncultured bacterium; assembly: GCA_913063055.1. Lineage (GTDB taxonomy): Bacteria > Cyanobacteriota > Vampirovibrionia > Obscuribacterales > Obscuribacteraceae. Next base: position 213 of record CAJXZK010000086.1, on the reverse strand, counting down.
TTATCACTCCGCGACCGACTTCGACCACCAAGTTACCTTCTCGGCTGAGACGTTGAGCGTTGGATTCCCCCGAGTCTGAGCTATCGGACGCTGCGGAATGCCCGGATGCAGAATCAGAATGTCCGACCGCAGATTGATTTTCTCCTGTCTCTTATACACATCTCCGAGCCCACGAGACCGTACTAGATCTCGTATGCCGTCTTCTGCTTGAAA
>CAJXZK010000085.1 GCA_913063055.1 uncultured bacterium | reverse complement strand
ATCTTGTTGATGTCAGCCCAGCGCAATAACTGATTGTGTCTGAGGATTGAAAATGGCAGTTTAACGCCGTCTTTATCAATTTGAATAGCTTCGTGAGTAAGCCAGTTGAGCAGCAGCATGCCCACGGCAAAAATTGTCAGGGTGGCCAGGCCAATGGCGCATGCGCCAGGGTCTGTGTGTTGAGATGCGATAAAGCTAAAGTATTGAGTGATGATAACTATTGCCGCCGTAAGCGGACAGGCTACTCCCCAGGCCGGGAAAGTCAGGCGCAGGAAGGATAAAGCGGTGTCGCGCTGATGATCAAGATATTTTACTCTTACCGCTAGTTCGGCCATTGACTCACCAGATCGCTAATCTAACAACCCCAATTCACGCAACAGATAGTTCGTGCCATCACGCTTCTATAGTCTCTTTGTTCGTTTCTCTTATTTTGATTGTCACTCCTTCATCGCTCTTTGCATTTGCCGCACTGCCTATAGCTAGCTCAGCAAAATTAGCCAGATCTGCTAGTTCGTTATCATCGATTGGCTGGCCGAGACTTGTTGCTACTTCTACGACAGTTTTAAATCGTTTATTGAGATCGAGAGCCGTGCATGAGCGCACAATCTGGTCGAATTCTTCGCTGGTTTTTACTCCAGCTTCGATGGGGCTTGATTGGGTAATCGCTTCGGGCTCTTTTCCGGTTGCTAAAAATTGTAGTGTGGCGCCCATGGCATAGATATCGCTCTGTAGAGTGGCTTTGCCTCTGAACTGTTCTGGTGGTAGATATGAATGCTTGCCTGCGATAGTGCCGGTGGTGCCAACTTGTTGAATCTGGGCGACGTTAAAGTCAATTAGCTTGAGTTTATTGTCACTGGTTAGCATCAAATTATCTGGTGTAAAGTCGCGATGAATGATAGAGCGCTTGTGCAGATACGCAAGTATCTGGCACATTTGTCCTGCTAACTGACGAATGGATTCTTCTGACAGCGCGCCTTTTTCGGCAATGAGCTGGCGTAAGTTCTGCCCGTCGATATGCTCTAAGCCAATATAGCCGCGATGGTCTTCAAAGAAGTAGTCTTGTAATTTGACAATGCCATCACTATCTAAAGACTCTAGTATTTTTGCTTCTTTTTCAAAGCTCTTCAGTGCTTGTTCTTTCAAGTTGCGATCGGCATAGGCCGGCACAATAGTTTCTTTGAGGACGATATTGCAGTTGTTGAGTTCATCGCGGCAGAGATAGGCTGTGCCTTGTCCGCCGACGCCGAGGCGCTTAATTACTTTGTATTGGTCGTCTTTGAGCCTTTGACCTGGAGCGAGTGCTTGACTGCTGTTGCGTTCAGGAGCGGATGATAGTGATTGCAGCCAGAGTTCTGTGTAGCTGCGTTCACGGTGGGGCAACATCGCTTCGCTGAGTTCGCTGGCGATGGTGCAGCCGGGGGCAAAGCGCTCTAGAGCTTTTGCAAGCCTGGGCCTGTCGTTTTCTTGAATGGCAACTAAATCAAGATAAAACGATTTATTGTCTTTTAAATTGAATTTGATTTTCGCTACACCATCAGCACTTTTATCTAGGGCAACAGAATTTACCTCTGGCCATTTGATTTGAGATAGGCCCAGGGTATTGCCAGCCATGGTTATGGCTAAATTGAGACCATTGGCGTCGATACTGAGTGAGTTTGGCCGCAGGAGCGCTTTTAAGGCGAAGGCTGAGGCGTAGGCGAGAATCAGAGCTGAAATAGTCAGAGCTATGGGATGGGCGGAGAGGTGACAGAAGACCTCGCCAGCCTTGTATGTATAAGTAAAAATCGGCGAAGTGGTGTCAGTTATCAGCTTACTCAGCATTGTGTGCGCGTTTTCTGATGATTGCAGCTTGGAAGCCGGCATGTAGAGAAAGTTATAGATGCCAGCGAGCCAGACTGGAGCCATGAAAAAGGCCACAATGATGGGGCCAAAGCGCAGCCAGGGTGAGGCCGTGTCAAAGAAAGCTTCGCGCATGTTGCGCCACATTTGGCCAGAGCGATATTCAATTATGAACTTGTTGCTATCGTCAACTAATACCTTGCGGGCAATTTTCTTGCAGCTTAGCAAGCTATTGAGCACCGGATCAATTTGGCATTGGGGGTAGTTGCTTTCAATGTGCTTGAGTAAACGCTGATACTCCGGCGCATTGATTCGACTGAGGTTGAAGCTCATACTTTTGCCCTGGGCAAAAGTCAAAGTTATTTTTCGCGGCAAGACATCGTTGCCTTTATAGTCTGTACCAATTGATAGAAGCTTGCTCAGTTCGCGAATGCGAAAGCCGTGGGAGATTAAGTTGTCTTCTACTCTGATTTTACGTTTGAGAATGTCTTCTACAAAATAGATTAGACTCCAGATTAATACGCCGAAGTAGGTTATTTGTAGGGCTGTACCGCCACTAAAGGCAATAATTGAGCCGGCGAAAGGCAAAATTAGGTAGGCCCAGATCGGCAGCATAAAAAATGCCTTCCACCACAACATCAGGGTGGAAAGCTTGTCGCTATAACTAAATTGTAGGATTGCCCGTTTTTTCTTCATTCTGGCTGACAGTGTTTAGGGACATCCTATTCTTTGCTATACCTCTGAATGGCCGCAGGAAAACAGATCTAAAGGCAAGCTTTAGAGAAGATCACAATAGCTCAGGCTAGTTCTTAGTTTAGTCCCGCTTTTAGTTTCGGAATTAGTTCTGCATTTAGTTCTAAATTGAGTTCTAAATTTGGTTCGGAATTCTAATCGAAATTCTAGGTCTGTGCCAGCGCCGTCATGCAGTGCGAGAGTTGTTCACTGTGGCCCACTACAAAAATTGAGTCTTCACCTTGCAGTGAAAATTCGGCTGGTGGATGGGAGACAACCTGTTCTTCCCTTCTGATGGCTAGAACCGTTACGCCTATCTGGTTGCGAAGGTCCAACTCTTTTATAGTCTTTCCTGCTAGTGAATTTTTCACCTTAAACCAGGCCCCAACAAAGTCTTCATTGGCAAATCCAATAATTTCACCGATGGGAGGATGATAATCGAAGTCATCAGAATCTTCGGTGCGACTGTTGCGAATGAAGCTCAGGGCTTTTGCCAGTTGGCCTTGTTCGGCATTTTGGCCCAGCAGTGCTTGTTTGGTTAGCTCGAGGCTGGCCTCAAACTCTGGTTGCACAATCTGAGCTGCTCCGGCTTGTTTGAATGCGGCGCGATCGGCTGGGCGATGGGCCCTTACCAGAATGCGCAGACTAGGATTTATCTCGCGAGCCATCTTAATGATATTCACTGCGGCCAACGGGTCTGGCAGCGTAATTACCAGAGTAGTGGCTGCTGTGATATTGCATTCGCTCAGCACCAATCTGCTTCCGGCATCGCCATAGACAAAAGGAATGTGCCTTTGCTTTAAGTCTTCAATGGCAGCTCCATCAAGCTCGACCACGGCTACTGCTACTCCAGCTTCGCGGATGGCTAGGGCTACGTTCTTGCCTACTCGGCCAAAACCACACACTACTGTATGGTTGGTTAAAGGTAGATGACTGGTTTGTTGGCTTTGCTCGGCGTTGAGTGTCTCTGGCGGGCGAATTCGTCTGATGATAGGCGATAGCCAGGAGATTATGCTGGGGGACGCAATCATAGATATCACAGCTGCGGCAAAGAACAAGTTATAGAGAGAGCCAGTGATCAAGCCTGCCTTGTTACCAACCGTAGCCAGCACGAAGGAAAATTCTCCCACTTGAGCCAAGCATAAACCAGCCAGGGTGGCACTGGTGACACTGTTGGTAGCGAGTAGTGAGGCCAGAGTTGCAATCAGGGTCTTTCCTAAAATCAAGACACCGACGAAAATGATGACTTCGTTCCAGTGCAGGTAGATATAGGCTGGATCAAGCAACATGCCCACCGAGACGAAGAATACTGTGGCGAATAGATCTCTCAGCGGAATTAAATCAGACAGCGCCTGGTGGGCATAGGGCGATTCACTGATCATGATGCCAGCCAGAAATGCTCCGAGGGCAATTGATAGACCTAGCTCGTGGCTGGCAATGGCAACACCGAGGCAAAGGCAGATCATAAAGAGCAGAAAGAGCTCGCGAGAGTTTGTGCTTGCTACTTTGGCTAAAAGTGGCGGCAAGATTTTTGTGGACATGATAATCACGACGGCAACTAAAATGAGGGCTTTGCCGAGGGCTATCAAAAGGGCAATGCCGGTGTCAGCTCCAGCATCTTTGAGCGCGGGAATCAACGACATGGCCGGTATTAAGCTTAGATCTTGAACAATAAGGAGCGGAATGAGAATGCGGCCGTGAATAGAATCGGTTTCACCTCTCTCCGAAAGCATTTTGGTCGCCACTACTGTGCTTGAAAGGGCAACGATGAAGCCAAAGACCACACCGCTCTTCAGGTCTGGCGCCAAGCCAAAGTGCACTACCGCCAGACCGAAGCCTAGAGTGGTGACGATGATTTGGAAGATACCGGCTGCCACTACCCTGTTTGTACGGAACAAGAGTTGGCGAAATGAAACTTCCAGGCCCAGTGCGAACAGCAGAAGGGCAACGCCCAGCTCCGCCAGCACCGATATCTGTTCAGAGTTGCTTATGAGCTTCACTCCGTGGGGGCCGATGATTAATCCGGCCAACATGTAACCGGCCATAGCTGGCTGTTTCAGTGCCACTGCAGCAAATCCGAAGATAGCAGCGGCCAGCCAGACCAGAGACAGGTCTAGAATCAGTTGTAATTCAGACAATGCATTTCCTCTTAATTTTCGGCATGCTTGAACGTCGGCACCTAATGCCAGCCAAGCGATTTCGAGCGATATAGAGGGGTTTAGATCAGCATAGCCCTGTTAATTAGCCAAAGCGGTCTGACTCTTTCAGCTTGGTTGAAGGCTTTAGCTTGCTGCCTCAAGGCCATGGGCTGTTGAAGCTCAATTGTTCGACTCTGAATAGACGCCGAATCATTGTCAGCAATGAAGTTAGTTGAGCCTTTGCTTTTGCTCGTCAAAAGTTGTAAGCCCGGGCCAGCCATGTCGCGCATGGCGGCGCTGTGACCATCGAGGGGCTCTAGACTGTACTGCTGAGAGTCGTATTCACGGGCGAGCGTAAGGGTTGGAACTGCCAGAATTGAAAGCAGTGCCAGGAGCATGGCAAATATCACTAGCTTATGCAGCCGCATATTCAATCTCCGACATCTATTCTTTACTTACCCATTGGCAGCCTCTTGCAACCCCTATTTGTCCATTCTTTTACTTTTGGCTTCCATTCGAATTTTTTGACTTCTACAGGGCTCCTATTTTGTTGTCTGTTTCTGTAAGCAATTAGGACAGCCACTATTTGTAAATCAGACCAAGTGAGAGCAAAATGAGACCAAGTAATTTTCTAGCAATTGCCTTTAGCACTATTCTTACTGCCTCGGGCTTGCAGGCGGCTTGCGCGCAAGACAATACTGGCTCCGCTGGAACTTCTAGCCGGACACCATCGCAGATCTATTTGAATTTTCACGAGAAAATGCTCGTTGCTAGTTCTGTGGACGAACTCTGTCCGATGTTCGCCGCCAAGAGAGTAGAGCAGATCAAGAGCGATGAAGAAAAACTACCGCCAGCGCAGATCAAGGCGATGTTTCAATTTATGCAGAAAGTATCACCGCGCAAAGTGCGAATACTTGGTGAGGCAATAACAAACGATACTTGCACCCTCACCCTCGATGCGCCGGGCTATAAAGATCCAATATTCGCTGCACCTTCTCTAGCGGTTGATGCTTCGCTAGCATCGAACGAAGACTCTAGCCTAGAATCTAGCGCGAGAACAGGCTCAGAGAGTGGGGTTCAAGCGGTAATGCGAAAAGGTACTACCGGTAAGATTTCAATGGTGCGTGAAGATGGGCAGTGGAAGATTGAAAAAGAAAGTTGGATGTCGGGCGACTGAAAATTTCTTGTTTTTCTGCTTTTCCATCTAATGCTCTTCTTCTCTTTTAAGTAAATAGTTGTATATGCAACTATTTTTGCGGGCGGGAATGACCATGAGACGCGGTTGAAATAGTTGCATATACAACTATCTGTTGCGATGATGCAATCACTGCCAAAACTGTTTGGTAACTCAACCCAAGTGCTTCTAGCTAACTTAGGCTGAAAAGGTAGCTTGGAGTAAAACCTATGAACGCTGATAAGAAGAGGCTGCCGTCTCTGGAGTCTCGTATTGCTCTGTTTTGGTTGCACCGCTTAGGTATTGTTACCCTGGTGCTGGGAGTTGTGTTTCTCATCACCTATTCAATGCAGACTTTCAGTCCTGAGTTAACTTGGCTCTTGCCCTGGCTTAAGCTTGGCACAGGCTTTGCGGTTTCATTGGCTCTGCTTTGGCTCGGCGAGAAACTGACTGGCCAAGATACGCAAAAGTGGTTTGGTCAGGCCTTAACCGCTGGCGGCTGGTCCCTAGCTTATTTCACCACTTACGCAGCGCATTATGTACAGTCTGTTAATGTCATTGAGAGCTTGCCCCTCGAGACCGCTTTGCTTACTCTAGTTGCTGGCGGTGCTTTATATAGTGCCCTGAAGGCGCGCTCTGAGCTGATGGCAATCTACTCTATTACTCTGGCGGCAGGCACTATTTTACTCAACGGCCCTGGTTTATATAGCGATATTTCCTTTCTGATTATAGCGATTGCCGCTTCTATCTTAGGAAATACACAGGCCTGGCGGCGACTCTTTGCCTTCGCTCTGGCGGCCTGCTACATCGGCCATTTCTATTGTAGTTTTAGCATTACACCTAGTTATTCTGAGCATTTAATTCTTACAGCTTTCCTTTCTGCAATTTGGTTTGTCTTTGCCCTAGGCATAGGTTTCTGTTTGAGCGTTCCAGTTGGTGCTCGAAACACAGCTACGGCTCTTGCTTGTGTTAATGCCATGATGCTTGCCCTCGGTTTAGCTTTGACTAACGAACAGAGTGTTGAGCATCTCCATCAAATAATTTTTGTCGTCTTTGGCTTGTTGTATCTTGCTACTTCTCATTGGCTCAAAGGGCGGGAGCAGTCTCAGTTAAGTACTGTGCACGCTCTGCTTGGCCTTTCATTTATCAATGCCGCCAAACTAATGCATTACTCTGGTCTTACACTGCTGACCATTGATGTGGTGCAAATTGCTTTGCTAGCAATTGTGGCTATTCGCTATGACCTTAAGGCTTTTCGTTATACTGCCGTGGCTTTGTCGATTGCCTTTCTCTTGTTTTGGACTGGTGGTGCCTCAAGCCATCAAGCTCAGATGGTTATAGGTATCCACGCTATTCAGTATTTTAGAGTGGCAGCATTGGCCGCCGGTGTTTTTGCCATACTCGCGCTGCTGCATTTGCGCACAGAAGGCAAGAATTTCTATTTCAATTTCTACTACTTTGTCAGCAATATCGTTGCTGTGCTGGCTGTCTCAAACATAGATGATATGAGTTGGAGAGCTTTTGCCTTGGCCCTTTTTGCCTTGACGAACTATCTCTGTGGCCTGCGCACTAAAGATGACTATTATGTTGATATGGCTTTCTTGCACCTGGCTATCTGTGCTACTCAAGTAGTGTTTAGCTGCACTCATTGGCTCACTTTGCCTATAGCTCTCACGGCAGTCGCGTTTTATTCAGGGTATATTTACAGCCGAAGACTTCCTGTTTTGGAAAAGTCGCATCTGGTTGATTTGTTCCAATCGCTGCTTGGTTTTGCTGGTAGCTTTACTTTAACGACATTGATATTGGCTAAAGCGCCTAGTGATTATTGCTCGACCCAATTGGCCTTAGAAGCTATTGTTTTGCTTACAGTTGGCCTATCAATCAAAGATAGTTTCCTCCGCCAAAGTGGCCTGGTCGTGCTTGCCTTGCTGTCCGGTAAGTTGCTCTTCTTCGATTTAGCTCATCACAATACTTTTGAGCGTATCTTGTCGTTCATCGCTGCAGGAATTATTTTCTTACTCGCTTCTTATCTATATTCAAGATTTAGTGGCAGCTTCGATGGCTTAAACGAAGACTTAGCTCAAGATGTAAATGCTGAACCCGTTGCAGGCAGCGAAGATGGCAGCAAGAACTACAGTGATATATCTGGCAATGTTGCCGTCAACTAAATGCCGATCAATGGGGTGTGTCAACAGTATTAGGTAGCTAGAGTTAGTTTCATTGGCTAACTGCATCGGAGGAGGCCGTAATACCCAGCTTCTTGCATAGGTCTGAAAGATAGGAGCGGTAGATATTATTGTTTGAGTCGGCCTTGTATTCAGTTTGGGCCTGTTTGCAAAGAACCAAAGCAGTGTTTCTGTCGCCGCACTCTAGTGCCATTTCGGAAAGAAAAATTGATTCTTCTATGGAAGGTATCTCTAATTTGTTTGCTAGTGCTGTTTGTAGCCATTTCTTTGTTGTATCTTGGAGATTCCAGAATCGTATGCCGAGCCACTATACTGGAGTTTGTTTTGATCGCGTTCCAATATTTGATCTAAAAGTGCAAGTGCTCTATCGTCTTGCTTAATTAGTCGAAAGAAACTAAATAACTCACTTTGAAGTTTTGCTTCTGCTAATGAATTTGCACCGTATAGCAGGCTTGTATTTGCTAATGCTGTGTTGAAGAGTTTCTCAGCATCGGCTGGACGCCCTTTGTCCGCAATTGATCTTATTGCGTTAATTTGTTCTAGGATACGCGGGGAACCATTTAGGTATTGGGGGCGATAGATCAAGTCAAGACAGTGCTGAGTATGTGCTATGCCGCTATCGAGTTCGCCCGTTTCGGTTTCTGCCATGGCGACCAAGTATTACTTTCGCTTCTTCTGTGAAGCCAACAACAGATCTTTCGTTTTCGGCAATTTTAGCTGCTAGCTTAGATTTTTCGCTGCTATTGTCTGGGCAGATTTCGTAAGCCTTGCGATAGAACTTAACTGCTTGTTCTGGGCTATAGGGCGCCATTTCGTAAACTTGTGCCATCGATTGATAGAGAGAGGAAAGCTTCGACTTGTCGGGGGCGGAAATGTGAGTTGATGCTGCGAGGGCTTTGTTCAAGCTAAATTGGGTGAAACCCGGAATTGCTGATGGCGGGTTTATCGATTGACCTTGAAATGGAGCGGTCATATAGCCATCTAGGGCAGTTGGCCAGTCTTTGACAGCGGCAGCGCAATCAGCTGTGAACAGACAAAGTTCGCCAAATGAGTTATCCCAGCCTTCGCTGGTTTTGCTTAGTAATGCCCTTGCTTTTTCGAATTCACCCTGGGCAAAGAGCAGCCGTGCTAGTTCAACTTTGATTGGTGATAGATTGTATAGCTGCACTGTATTAAGGCTCGTGGTTTGCGAGTTTGAAGGCGCAGTCCAATCGAGTGACATAATCTTGTGCATGTCTCTTTCCGCCGCAGCTATCCGCTTCTTTCCAATGTTTATCCTCGCCAACGTCACTGCTTTAGTCAGAAGCTTGCTGTCGAAGTCGACACGATAGTAAATGTCAATTGTGTCGCTATTTTGAATAGAAGATTCGGCCGTGCCTGTGGATGTCTTAACTTTGGCGGCATTGTCGGCAACTTTACTGAGAGCCACAAATTGATCTAGAGCTAAATTGAAACAAGCTTCTGACTCAGCAAATTGACCTTGTGCAGCTGCTAGATTGGCTTTGTCGAGCAAGAGTAAGACCCGGCCACGCAGATTCTTCTTGGCGGCAGATTCAGAATCGGAGAGTTGTTCAGCGTGGTTTAGAACTACCTGGGCGCGCTCGTAATCGCCAGCTGCGCTATAGGCGAGAGCTAGATAGCGAAAACTGTTGCTGGCAAACTGGTCTAGTCCGGCAATCTTTGTTCTTACTTTCGCCCAGCTTGTCGCACTATTCTTGCCCTGGCGTTCGGCATTAATAGCTATTTCGGTTGCAGTGAATGTATTGAGGCCCAGGGCTGCCTCATGCTCTGGGGCAATCACAAGAAGATTATTTAGAAGGTCGTCTGATTGCTCGTAGAGTTTATGGTCAGAGAGCCTGCGGGCAATACCAAGCAAGGCGCAATAATAATTTAGAGGCGGGCGATCCGCTGTTATTACTGGTGATGATTTCTTATAGAGTTCTAGAAGTTGGGCGATAGGAGCAGCACTAGAGGCGCCACTTCTAATTGCTTGATTGATTGTAGTTAGAAGCTTGAACTGTGGCAGCATCTCTAGTACAACAGATTCAGATGGTGGTAGTTCTGGTGCTACTGGTTCTGCTTTAGTTACTGGATTTGCTATTGCTTCTTCTAGGTCTGCCATAGTCGGTCTAAAGTCTGGTTTTGGCGTAGAACTTGTTTGAGCTGCTGCCATAGAGCGATAAACCGTTTTTGCTTGATTTAGTAAAGCTTTTGCTTCCGTCTCCTTCCCTTGTTTTCGTTGAATTTCGGCTGCACGATAGAGGGCGTAGCAATGCTGCTTGCAGCTATACCAATTATCCCTATCTATGCTGTTGCGCTTTTCTTCTACGTCGATAGCCCGCTGATAGCAAGCAAGCGCTTTGTCTAGTTTCCCTAATTTGCTACAGAAATCTCCGAGCCAGAGATTATCCATCTCCATTTCAAAAAGTGGAGCAACTAGCGCATTCGCTTCTTCTGCGTGCCGCACCGCAAATACTTGGGCACATGCTTTTAAGACGGGTTGCCGATAGCGATAATCTGTGTAGTGAAAGCTGTCTATGTAATCTGTTTTCTGACCATCAAATCGGCTTACTAGTTTCCTTGCCACAAACTCGGCGTCTTCGAGGCGCCCAGCCCAGACCAGCTGCTGGGCTAATTTGGGATAGTATTCATAAATTTTGTCGGCGGGCACGCCTTCAAATGACAGTGTTTCTTTGAAGACTTGCCAGAACTTATCCGCATCTTCCAGGTTTCCTAGGGTTAGGGCGTTTGAAAGAGCCAGGGCGGCCGTCTTATTGAGCAAAAATTGATTCGGCGCTGGCCAGGCGCTAACGTATGCAAGGCTAGCTCGGTCTGCTGCGATGGCTAGTATTTCGTAGTTGCGTTTTTCGTGTTCAAGGCCTGCCACATCAAACAAGTGTGCGGCAAATGGTCCATAGGCGCCATCTAGGGGAGCGAAGGGTTCAAGCAGGTCTATGGCAACTTGAGCTTCCTCTTCGTCAGTCTGTGATTTCGGGGTGGTCGAGGGGTCTAAGGGAAACCCCGTTCCTTTCCCTTCTTGTGTTAACACCCGTTTGGTTTGCTGTGGCCGAGGTGGTTCGGGCAGCGTTTGCGCTTCTACGACTGCTTGGGCCGCAATTAGAGCGGTAGAGAGAGCACTAAAAACCCTCAAGCCATTTTTTCTCAAAAGGTAACCACCAGTTCGTAAAGCATCTTGCCTGTCACTACGCTAGCACGGGCAGCTCTTCAATTCGCCAGTGTTTCCCCTAGCTACTTAAATCTAACCGAGAGGCTAAATCAGAGTTTCTTGGCGCAATTGCTCAATAGTGACTTTAACCAGCTCTACGCAATTGAGAACTTGTTTTTGATCGCAATCAAAATTAGCGATTATCTCAAGCATAGTGCTGCCGCTGCCAAAGAAATCCCCAAACCCGGCCGTCAATACTTTGACTGGGTTTTGTTGCAAGCCAGTAGCAATCTCTTTACTGCTGGCGAAGGCGCGACCGAGAGTTTCTGGATTGGCGAGCAGTTCATAGCGATTATCGAGATCGGAGGAGGAAAACTCACAGATATGCCCATAGTCGGGTGTATTGGCCTGGCGACTGAGAAAGCCTTGAGGCGTAAGAAGTTTCAGGTAAGGGGCCGATTTGAGAAATACAGTTTTCTCTTTGCGTTTTGGCTCGTTTTTTGCTCTTTCCGAGAGACTTAACAGAAAAGGTTTCTTGCTATTAAGTTTGCATCTTATTGCCATTTGACAGGGGCGCTGGTTGTTGGCTTCAAGTTCATAGCCAAAGCCGACGTTGCGTGCTTGTATGGTGATTTGATGACTTTGATAATTGAATTCTAGAAAGGCGCTGAGATATTGCTTTTCGAATTGCTGGCGAATTTGAGCTGGGCTCTTACCCAGGCCAAAGGCTGCTAGAAGCGGGTTAGCCACGGCATTGATTGATTTGCTAAAGGTACTTTCTGCCGCTCTAAATTCAGCTTCTTCAATGCCTTTAAAGCTGCGGTAGTGAGCATTGAGAGTGGGAGCGAGACTTTCTAAAAGTCGATCAAACTTGCTGAAGCTCGGAGCTTCGACTTTACTGTTTGCTGCACTAGATTTGCTAGTCTTGTCTAAATTGTCTGAATCTTTTGCTTTGTCGAAACTGCTTTCTGCCATTTCTTCTCCAAGTTGAAGGCCTCTCCTCTAAGAAGAAAGGCCTTCAATTTTAATTGGTCTAAGATTTCGAATTAAAGCGATTCTTTAGTATCGATTTCTTTCTTCAGTTTGGCAAGAAGCTCATCAACACTCATGGTGCCGATGTCGCCTTGCCGTCTGTGACGCAGAGCGATTTGATTGTTCTCTAACTCTTTGTCGCCGATGATAACCATATATGGTATCTGATCAACTTGGGCATCACGAATACGATATTTGATTGTCTCTGAGCGTTCATCAAGTTTGACGCGCAAATCGGCATCTTGCAACTGAGCAACAATTTTGGCAGCGGCCTCGTTGTGGCGATCAGAGAGTGGCAATACAGCAACTTGGGTCGGTGCTAGCCAGAGCGGGAATGCTCCGGCATAGTGTTCGATCAAGCCGCCGACAAAGCGCTCCATTGAACCAAGCACAGCGCGGTGCACCATGATTGCTTTGTGGCGATTGCCATCAACGCCGATGTAGTTAACATCAAAGCGATCGGGCAAGTTCAGGTCAACTTGCACAGTTGGGCCTTGCCATTCGCGGCCAATGGCGTCAAATAGTTTGACGTCAATTTTGGGAGCATAGAAGGCACCGCCACCATGGTCTACTTCGTATTCCATGCCACGGCTCTTCATTGCCCCTTCCAGGGCTTTGGTGGCTTGCTCCCACTCTTCATCACTTCCCATGGCGTTCTCTGGTTTGGTGGCCAGGTAGGCTTTATAGGTGTAACCGAAAGTAGTCATCAGGGTTTCGATCAGATCGATAATTCCTGAAATCTCACTTTCTAGTTGTTCTGGAGTGCAGAAAATGTGGGAGTCATCTTGTGTAAATCCGCGCACTCTCAGCATGCCGTGCAAGACACCCGAGCGTTCGTATCTATAAACCGTTCCCAGCTCAGCCATGCGCACTGGTAGGTCGCGATAGCTGTGCAATTTTGACTTGTAGATCATGATGTGACCGGGGCAATTCATCGGCTTAGCCCGATAGTTTTGGCCGTCGATTTCCATCGGTGAGTACATATTTTCGGCGTAGTTTTCTAAGTGACCACTGATTTTGTAGAGGTCTTCACTGGCGATGTGCGGAGTGTAAACAAACTGATAGCCGCGTTTACGGTGTTCTGCGCGCCAATAGTTTTCAATACAGTCGCGTACAGTGGCTAGGTTCGGATGCCAGAAAATCAGACCTGGTCCGACTTCTTCGTGGGTGGAGAAGAGGTCGAGTTGCTTAGATAACTTGCGGTGATCTCTTTTTTCAGCTTCTTCTAAGCGGTGCAGGTAGGCTTCTTGATCTTCTTTTGACCACCAGGCAGTAGCATAAATACGTTGCAGTTGTTCGCGCTTTTCGTCACCACGCCAGTAGGCACCAGACACTTTCAAGAGCTTGAAAGCTTTGATTTTGCCTGTTGAAGGTAAGTGTGGTCCGCGGCAAAAATCGTTCCAGACAGTCTTACCCTCTTTATCTTGCATGAGATAAAGGGTAGGGTTGTGATCGCGGTGTTCAGTTAATAGTTCGGCTTTGAATTTCTCGCCCTGGTTCTTGAACTCAGCAAGCTGCTGGTCGACATCAGGAATGTTGAAGCGCACGAGTTTTTGATTCTCGCTCACAATTTTCTTCATTTCTGCTTCGATTTGAGTGAGATCTTCAGTGCTTAGTGCATGACCGGGAATGTCGAAGTCATAGTAGAAGCCGTCGGCAATGGTTGGTCCGATGGCAATTTTGGCATCGGGGAATAGCCGTTGTACTGCTTGAGCCAATACGTGCGCGGTTGTGTGGCGCAAAAGCTCGATGGCTTCAGGGCTATCTGGTGTGAGAATTTTTACAGTGTCGCCGTCAGAGAGAGGGGTGAAAAGATCTCTCAATTCTTCGTTGATCATGACGCCAACGGCTTTGCGGTAAAGACCTTCACTTATATTTTTTGCTAGATCAGCGCCGGTTTGGCCTTTATCGAGCAGACGCTCGGCGCCATCGGGCAATTTGATCTTAATTTGAGTTTCTACTTGCGACATAAAGTATCTTCCTTCTTGTTTTGCCGGCATCTACAAACTGCCGGGTCTGTTTTATTCAAATCTATAAAAGACTCGAAACGCCATTTTAGCAGGCGAATTCTGATTTCAGTTCGGCCACAAAGTCGGTCAAGAGCTGGTTATTGGTGAAGAATCTTATGCCAAGGGCATCCCATCGATAGATACCTGTCTCAACATTTCCCGCATCAACGAAGAATTCGACCTTAACCCCGGCTCCTGCTGATTTTACGCTTAGTTCAAAAGAGGGCTCGGCTGGTTCGAATAAGACTTGTGATCGCTGTGCCTCTGCCAGTTGTTGCAATCGCTCTGCTAGTAAATGGGCTTCGTCCTGGGGGTGGCGACAAAGCAAGTAGGCGTGGGCAACGGTCTGAATATCGGCCAGAGCATTTTGCATTAAAGTGAGCTCGGCTACTTTTTCATCTCCGGGCTTGGTTTGATAAACCAGGCTGTTGGGCCCGTTCACTAGAGTGAGCTTGACGTGCTGCCAGGTCTGAGTTTCAAGGGGGTGATCGGCCTGGGTGTTACCCTGAGCCGAGATTGTGAATTTCTCACCGGGTTCGATTGTCAAAGAGCTTCCGAATTCTTGGTCTTCCGATTTCAGAGTGGCCATTGTGTTCCCTTTATAGTTATTTCCCGATACAGAAGTTGGCGAAGACCTCTGTGATTACTTCTTCAGTTACTGCTACGCCAGAAATCTCATCTAGGGCATCTACTGCTTGGCGCAGGTCTGTTCCCAGACAATCGTGGGGCAGTCCTGCCTTTACCGAGTCTTTTAGATAGGTTAGTGACTCCAGGGCGCGCAGGCAAAGCTGTCCTTGCCTTTGGTTTAGTGAACCCCCGAGCTCCTGCAGGGGGGAGCCGGCTAGGGCCCATTCTTCTATTGCCGCTTTAAGCAGTTCTAAGCCGTTACCATAGCGGGCCGATATTTCTATGGCTTGAGGTTGCACTGGAGGTTTTGCCTCAGCCAAATTTTTCAGCATTGGCACTTCTGCATTTTCTTTATCTTGTTGATTCTCGCTTTCGGCCTTGTTTTTAAGATCCACTTTATTCTTGACCACAAGGTATGGTCGTTCAAATTCAATCAGCTTGGCGGCTATCACTTCTTCTTCCTCGCCTACCCCTTGCGAGAGATCGAGCAAGAAGACAACCAGATCAGATGCCTCTATTGCTTTGCTGGTGCGGGCGATACCAATTTTTTCTACAGCGTCTTCAGTCACCCGTACACCAGCAGTATCTATCAGTATTACGGGAATACCATTGACGTCCACTGGTTCTTCAATTGAGTCGCGGGTTGTACCTGGTATGTCAGTGACAATTGCTCTTTCGAAATTGAGCATTTGATTGAGCAAGCTTGATTTGCCGGCATTGGGACGGCCGACAATGGCAAGCTTCAGCCCTTCTCTCAGGTAGCGGCCACTGCGAGAAGTTTTAGCCAGTTGATCGAGGCGTGCCATGCAATCATGGGTAATTGACTCGATATCATCGGTGGGTAGATCACCCACTTCTTCGGGAAAATCAATGCCAGCGACGATTCTGGTAAGAAGCTCCATTAATTTAGAGCGTACTGCTTTGATTTCTTCACCGAGCTGACCTTTGAGCACGCTTAGAGCCAAGCGCGACTGCCGCTCGGTTTTTGAATGGATGAGGTCGAGCACTGCTTCGGCTTGGGTCAGGTCAATGCGACCGGCAAGAAAACCGCGTTTAGTAAACTCACCAGCTTGGGCTAGTCTGGCTCCGTGTGCGAGTGCTAGATTGAGGATTTCCCTCGTGACAATTGGCGAGCCATGGCAGTTTATTTCCACCATATCTTCGCCGGTATAGCTGTTGGGCCCTTTATAGGGAATCAAAACTACTTCATCGACTGCTTCGACTTGTTTTTGTGTTTCAGGGCCCTGTTTTTCTTGAACGATATATCCGATAGTGGCCTGATGGCTTTTGGGCTGCCAATCGCCTAGGGCTGAAGAAGATAATGAACTTGATGAAGAAATTTTTGCCCCAGACATTTTTGCCCCAGACAATCTTGGCAAAAATATTTTTTGCACAATTGAAAATGCCTGAGGGCCTGAAAGCCTTACTATGGCTATGGCTCCCACTCCTGGAGCGGTAGAAAGAGCGCAGATAGTGTCATCATTAATAGATCTAGGAAACATAATTTGGGCCGATTTGCTACGAAAAGTACTTGAAAGTAGCCTGAACACGATGGTAGTATCTCACATCGTTTTCGCGCATTCCCTTGTGGTGAGCACTTTAGGTAAAAGCATGAATAAAGCAGAACTCGTAAATGTAGTAGCTAAGGCTACCGGTCAATCAAAACTTAGTGTACAAAATACTGTTGCCTCTCTTCTCCATTCGTTAACCGCAGCGTTGGCAAAAGGCGAGAGAGTGACTTTAGTTGGATTCGGCACTTTTGAGCGTCGTCAAAGACAGGCTCGTTTTGGCGTAAATCCACAAAATCCAAAGCAAAAGCTGAAGATTGAAGCAGCTAAAGTGCCTGTTTTCAGAGCAGGTCAAGAACTCAAAGACATCACTGATGGCAAGGCCAAAATGCCTGCTATGCCAAAATCAGTTGCTGCCCCAGAAGCTAAGAAAGAAGCAAAACCAGCTGCTAAAAAGGCTGCTGCTAAGCCAGCGAAGAAAGCTGCAGCCAAAAAGTCTGCTGCTAAAAAGCCTGTAGCTAAAAAAGCTGCTGCTAAACCAGCTAAGAAAGCTGTAGCCAAAAAAGCTGTAGCCAAAAAGCCAGTCGCTAAGAAGAAAAAACGCTAACTTTGAGCTAATCAGAGTTATCTATAAAGTCCAAAAGAGAGGGAGAGCTGCGGCTCTCTCTCTTGCTTTATTGGCTTAGGTTTTGATGTAGCGCAAAACGTTGATGCTTATTATATTGATGATGGTGTGGGCCGCCACAGGGGCGAATATTGAGCCGGTGCCAGCCATAAGAAAGCTCATGACTAAGCCCACGGCAAAGGCCCAAAGAGCGTAAGGAAAATAGTAAAAGGACGGTAGGTGTGCCAGGCCAAAGCAGATAGATGACGTGGCGATACCGCCAGTAGCTTCAACCACCCCGCGAAAGAAAACTTCCTCGCAAAAGCCCGAGGCTAGAGCAATTAAGATACTGTCGCCAACGGTAAGTTGGCCGAAGAGCGGAATCATTTCGTACTTGAGGAGGTCATGCATTGATTGGAAAATAAAAAGGCGATTGGCCAATTTTTGCGATAGATAGAGAATGGCCATATTAATAGTAGAAATTGCAAGGCCGGCCGAAATGCCCCATAACAAAATGGCTAAGTTGAATTTGAAGAGGCTGCGCAAATCAATTTCAGCGAAGTAGCACCAGACTGTGGTGGCAAGCAGCAGCAGCGCCTCTATGGCAATGCTAATAGTGACGATTGTTTGTCGATCGAAGGGCTTTTCAGCTTGGTCTGAAAGCTGGACGCGCTCAGGACGTTTTAGCATTGCTAAACACTACCTCCGGACTAATGCCACAAAGATTTTGTTCTAAATCTAGACTATTTATTTGGCCCACCAGGATGCTGCTTTGCTCGGCATTGTCGCGGCGAATCAAGACGAACTCTGATTCTGAAAGATTACTCTTTTCTGGCAGGGGCATGCTTACTTTTTGACCCATGCAGAACTTGCTGATTTGTTCTTGGTTGCAGACTATTTGGCTGAGTGGCAGGGCTTTTTCTACTGGGCACATGGCTGCCAATAAATGTTCACGACCTAGAGCTTTTAATTCAGCAAGTTGTTCAAACGATTGAGCTTCGTCAATATTGAATGTACCAGAGCGCTCTCGCACGAGGGATTTCAATGTGCCACCGAAACCAAGGGCGGCTCCAAGATCCCGAGCGATTGAGCGAATATATGTACCCTTAGAACAATCGATCCGTGCTGTCACCACCGGTAGGGCAATATCCACAAGTGATATTTGGTTGATTGTCACTTGTCTTGTCGGTATTTCAATGCCGAGAGCGGCCAGGTCCGCTCCGGAGCGAGCGAGATTGTAGAGCCTTTCACCTTTGACATGAATGGCGCTATAAATGGGGGGAATTTGGCTAATGTCGCCAGAAAATTTTTGCAGCTCAGACATTATCTGTGCTTCTGTTAGTGTTTCCGGCACGGGCTTGCTTTCGATTACAGCCCCTTCCATATCGTCGGTTTCTGTTTGTACACCCAGTAGAATTTCTGCTAAATAGGCCTTATCGTCGCTGAGAAAACGCAGCAGGCGACAGGCTTTGCCTACGGCTACTACCATTACTCCAGAGGCCAGGGGGTCAAGAGTGCCGGCATGGCCAACTTGCTTTATGGCCGTGAGTTTTCTCACCCGGGCAACAACATCATGCGAAGTTATGCCGACCGGTTTGATTATATTGAAGAAGCCGTTTACTTCGGCCTGAGGCTCAGACTTCACCGCGAGAAATTTTGCCGAGCAGATCAGTTACTTTTGAACCGCGTTCTAAGGAGGTATCAAGTTTGAAGATCATTTCGGGGGCGAAGCGTAAACCCAGTCGTCTACAAATTTCACCACGGATGAATCCGGATTGCTCGTTCAAGCATTCCACTACTTTTTCAGCAGCCAGGTCGGCAGCTGCTGCAGCACTTATTTGTGGCTTTTGTTCAGCTTGATCTTCAGCCTTGCCAGCCGGTACAGCCTCTGATTTTGCTGGAGCAAATACAGAGATATGTACTTTGGTCGAGCGCAAATCAGAAGTGCATTCCACTTCTGTTATTGAAATCAATCCGGTCAGACGCTCGTCTCGAAGATCTCGCTGAATCATTTCAGCTAGTTCTTTCTTGATTGATTGAGAAACTCTCAAGGCACGCTCAGCTGTCATGGCAACCTTTATATTTAGTTGTTAGTTGTTGGGAATATCGGTACGTCTGGTTTCAGTAACGATAAAGAAGTTGACTTTATCGCCAGTTTGCAGGTCGGTAAACTTCTCGAAGCTCATACCGCATTCGAAACCAGTAGCAACTTCTTTGACGTCGTCTTTGAAGCGCTTCAGAGTCTCTAGCTTGCCTTCCCAAATTTGGGTTCCGCCGCGCTCGATGCGGGCAATGGCTCCCCTTTGAACTTTACCGCTCAGCACCATACATCCGGCAATCATCGTGCCTTTACCAACTTTGAAGACTTGTCTGACTTCGGCTTGGCCGATGTTGACTTCTTCTCTAATTGGTTTGAGCAGACCTTGAATAGCCTTGGTCAAATCGTCAGTGATTTGGTAGATGATGCTATAGGTGCGGATATCGACACCGTTGGCGTCGGCTACGCTGCTAGCATTTTGGTCAGGCTGTACGTTGAAGCCAACCACAATGGCATTGGAAGAAGCCGCCAAGTTGACGTCGTTTTCTGAAATTGCACCGGAGGCGGTGCGAAGCACACGCACCTGTACTTCAGAAGAAGTTAGTTTGCGAATCTGATCAGCGATAGCTTCTGCTGTACCTTGCACGTCAGCTTTGACGATAACGTTCAAGTCTTTCACTTCACCAGCTTCAATCATCTCGTGTAGAGATTCAAGAGTAACGTGGTGATGCGAACGAGCTTCGGGGCTGCGGCGCGATTCGGCAATAACTTTCATGGCTTGAGCGTCGCTGACTACTTCAAAGCGGTCACCAGCTTGCGGTACTTCATCGAGACCAAGTACTGATACAGGCATTGATGGGCCGGCAGCCTTAACTCTTTGACCGCGGTCATCGAACAGGGCCCTCACTCTGCCACATTTGCTGCCAGCGACAATGAAATCGCCTTCGCGCAATGTGCCATTTTCAACGAGAGCTGTGGCAACTGCACCCTTACCGCGCGATAGTTCAGCTTCAATAATGACGCCTACAGCTGGTTTGTCTGGGTTGGCACGCAAATCGAGGATGTCTGAAACGAGCAAGATCATCTCAAGCAGTTCATCTAGACCAGTACGTTTCTTGGCTGAAACCATACAAGTTACCGTGTCGCCGCCAAATTTTTCAGCAACTAGATCGTAGGTCATCAATTGATTGAGAACGCGATCTGGATCAGCTTCGTGTTTATCGACTTTGTTTACAGCAACAATAATCTGTACACCGGCTGCTTTAGCGTGGTCGATGGCTTCGATAGTTTGGGGCATAACGCCGTCGTCGGCTGCAACTACCAAAATGGCAATGTCAGTGACTTTTGCTCCACGGGCGCGCATGGCTGTGAAGGCTTCGTGGCCTGGTGTGTCGAGGAAGACAATCTGGCGCATTTGGCCTTCTTTGTCTGGAACTTCAACGTGATAAGCACCAATGTGCTGGGTGATACCACCGTGTTCTGCATCTGTCAGCAAGAACTTCGTTTGTCTGATGGCGTCAAGCAAACTAGTTTTACCGTGGTCGACGTGACCCATGATGGTAACCACAGGTGGGCGTGTCACTAGAGCTGCTTGCTCTTCTTCAGTCAGTTCAGCAACATCTTCTGCTGGTGCTTCTTCGCCAGTGCTTTCTTCAACAGAAAGTACTTCGTATTCCATTTCAATTGCTAGTTCTTTGGCCAGTTCGAACTCAACCATCATATTGACGGTACGAGCAATGCCTTTCATGAACAGGCGTTTGATAACTTCAGTCTCTGGCACACCCATTTTTGCGGCCAGTTCTTGCACCGTGACGTTGGTGGTGATCACAATTGCTTTTGGCAATTCAGCAACCACTGGTGCTTTTTTCTCTTCTTTCTTCGGTGCATGTCTGTCCGAAGGGCTAGGACGATGAGATTTTGGTGGACGAGGTGGAGTAGCGCGCATTGAAGGGGCCGCTACGCGAGTTGGCACCGATGGTGACATAGGTCTGACGCCAGGACCACGATTTGGCTGATCGCCATCGTCTTTAGTCTCTTTTTTCTTCGGTTTGGTCTCGGGCTTAACTTCTTCTTTAGCTTTAGCTGGAGGCTCTTTGGCCTTAGGTGGCTCCACTACTTGCTTAGCTTTTTGGGCATCGAGTTTGCGAATTACTCGCGGTGCAAATTTCGATGAATCTGACCACTCGTTGCCGGTAGCGCGAGGCTGAAGGGCTGGTAGTTCTTGTTCTTCATCGTCTTCGGCTTCAACAGTCTCAGGCTCAAAAGT
>CAJXZK010000084.1 GCA_913063055.1 uncultured bacterium | reverse complement strand
GCGACCACCGAGATCTACACCTCTCTATTCGTCGGCAGCGTCAGATGTGTATAAGAGACAGGCACAATAACGATGGAGGACGGCGCCATACTTTAAACACTTCGGTCGAAGCACCCGCTTTAAAACCATGGTGTTGCTCACCCTAAATTTACTGCGTATTTTTAGTGAAACGAATTACTTGCTGCTGATTGTCAATTGTGTAATTCCAGTCGCCCACAAAGTCTTGGCCAAGCAGCGGCTTGGCCGTATTAGCTTGATCGCTTATGCCTATGGCAAAATTATGCCTTTCAATTGGTCCTAGCTTGATACTACCAATGACACCAACCTGGGCCATAGTCTGACCACTCAGGCCTGAAATTGGAAAGGCCGGTCGACGAGTGTCAATACTAATACCAGCTTGACTGGCTTCACTTTTAGAAAACAAGCAAAAGACAGCACCAGTATCAAAAACCATGGGCACACTCTTACCGTTAATCAAGGCAGAAACTATTAGAGAATTGCCTTCTTTAACAAACGGAACGTTGAAAATATAATGACCGGCCGAATCAACAGTAAGCGCCGGAGCTGCTCTTTTCACCACAGCAGCTGAATCAAGAGCGCGCTGACGAAAAGAAATTGTCTTGCTAGCCGAGTCGATAGAGTATTCAAAATCACGATAAAAATCTTGGCCAAGCAATGGAAAATCCATGGGCACGCTGCTAACTAAAACAGGAAAATTGCGTCTTTCTATACGACCAACTTTCAAATCGACATTGAGATGCCACACTGGTATTGGTTTAATCTGACCAATGCCAGCACCGTATCCACTGGGCGAGCCAGTCGGCATAGGCATTCCTAAATGTTTCAGCTGCACCGGGGTGAGCAAACAACGCTCAGCCCCTGTGTCAAAATCGAACTTAATCGGATGGTTGTTGACCAGGCCGTCAACTTCAATCGAATTGCCACGGCGCTCATACTTCACCCAGGTCTCTTTTGGCAAACCAGCGGTTTCGGCCTGTTTGGCCACGGTTAGCTGGCGCAAAATTGCAGCCGCCTGCTGGGCCGCGGCAGTACCAGGGAAGGAGTCAACCACAAACTTGTACTGTTCTTTAGCTTTATCGAGATGCCCCAAATGGTGCAAGGTAACGGCCAGGTAATAGGCGGCATCGGCGTTATCGGGCTGCAGCTGCACGGCCTTGGCAAAACTATCAAAAGCCTGCAAATATTCCTGCTTCTTGAACAGAGCAGTGCCTTGCATGTAAGACTCAGTTTCTTCAAGCGCAGAAGCCGCACTGACCGAACAGAATAGCAAGACTAAATAAGTAGTTAGCAACCGCCAGCGCATCTTCATCCTCAGCTGCAATCTAAATATATTAGTCTATTTTGAGCACTAATCTCGAAGAAAGCAGCCGCCTATTGATTACGGCGCAGCAGGGTCGAAAGACAGGCGAACGATAGGGAAGGTATAAGCGCGCTTGATGTCATAGGCGTCAGTGCCAATACTACTGCCAAAAATACAAATTGGAGCTGGAACTCTAATTTTAGAATGAACTTCTACTGTAACAGTCGGGCTAACACCTTCAGGTGGATTACCGCTAAAGTCGTTATAACTTAAAACTGAGACAACTGGATCTTGCAAAAGCGGACTGCTGACCCGCGAAGTGCGCAAGGCCAGATTAGCGAGATTCTTAGACTCAGCTAGGGTGGCCCCTTGAGCGGCAGCACGAGCGGCATCTCTGGCACTTCTATCAATATGGCCGTAGGCCAAAAGAGCCACCCCAATATCAAGAGCAAAGGCAGCCATTAGTGCCATAACCATAGCGGCGAAAGCTACTTCGATCATGGCCGTGCCGCGGCTGCGGCGCATTCTTTTTGCTTGTTTCAACTTTTTCATTACTCTCACTATTTGATTTCAGTCTTATTTATTCAAGCCATCAGGATTCTCAACCATCTCACTGGCAACGGCCGTCAACTTCATCGCCGATGTCAGGCCGGGCACATCACCAAAGAAGGGCAACTGATATCTAATTAGGGGCTCAACATTGGCCTGCACCGTTACTTGCAGCTGATAGAGATTCTTCGAAACATCAGCCGGCTGAGCCAGTGGGCCAGCCACAAAGCTTTCAGTGCCGCTGGCCAAGTTGGTCTCAACAATCTTGGTATCAACTGAAACAATCTCGACACCAGTAAAACTATGACCAGTGCGCTCGGCAGATTCTTTCGCCTCAACTACAGCAGCGGGTCTCTCAGCTGTGCCCAAAGAATAGGTCTTAGCCCTCGCTGCAGCATGGGCACCATCTTTGGCAGCAGAGTAAAGAAAGGCAGTACGTAGGGCCAGCGATCCCATGATGACAAAGGGCATGAGCAAGAATACAAAGACCAGCCACATAGCAATTGGCGCTTCAACCATATAGACCCCTCGCTTAGTGCGAGCTTTTGATTTAGCCATAGGTCTGCCGGACATCTTGAACCTCTCGATTTAACTACTGTTCTAGATTTAATTACTGAACTAGCTGGGTTAACTCTCTGGCAATGCTAGAAAAAGCACCTTTCAAACGAGCCGGGTCATTAACCACATAGACCTTACTGCCGTTGCCAACCATATTAGCCAGGGCCTGAAGATTAGATCTCTGTTCATGTTCAGTGGCTGGATCCATACTCAAGCCAACACAGAAGAGTCTCACACCTTTAGCCTTGGCTTGGGCCGCCCGCATCGCTGAGACTGAAGGAGAGCGATCAACTGTGTCCATGCCATCGGTGAAAAGCACAATCGCTTTGCGAGCATCGGCTCGCCCCCCGCCAGTAACATCTTGGGCTGCTTGATTGAAGGAGCGGTAAAGGGCTGTTGCACCACGACAAGTAAACTGCGGAATAACATTCATAATTTCGTCAAAGTGAGATTGATCAGCGTCCACGGCAAAGCGCGGTAAGGGGAAATCGGCCGCCCCGGCCGGTGCATAGCTGCGCGATACATTTGCTTCGTGGAAAGTATGAGCAGAATCTGTGCCTATTTCATGGTCGAAGGCAACTAAGCCAAACCTGGCATCAGTAGAATTGTTGAGGATGCGAAAGAAATCTGTTGCCGCCGTTTTTGCGTCAAATAGAGGATGAACATTCTTGGCCGCTAGCTCAAGATACTTGGCCTTGTAACCAGCTCGGGGAGCGACAGGGAGTGAAAGGGCGGCGTGACTGCTAGAAAATACCGCGGCGCTCTCCAGATTTCCCCGAGCAGCCTCGGTCACAGTGGCAATATTAGGAAAGTCAAAACCATCTTTGCTGATACCTGAGAAAGTATCTTGCCCATCGATATTTACCACCAGATCAGTAAAGCTGGCCGGATTGCCATCATTGTCACCACCGGCAACACCAACATCGGCCAGGCCGCGCAAATCGGGTGAGAAATTAGGGTTAGTGCCAGGCACTAGGTCTTGCGGCGCCATGGCCCGGTCAAAAGTAGCCCCGAGGCGGTCAAGGCGACCTTGCATCAGACGGCCACCAGAAACAGCAATATCATAACGATTGGGCGAAGCCGGGTCAGCGCTTGTCGAAGTACGGCGAACGAAACTCACAGGTGTATAGAAGCCCATTGAACCAGAGATATCAAAACACATCTCGATATCAATTGGATTGGCACCACCAGTGGCGACAGCCCGCAGAGGAAAGCCACTAACAGTAAGGCCGAGCATATTGCCGAACATTGAAGAAAGACCATAACGAGCAGTAATTTCAACCACCTTGCCATGGGCATCACCACGAGCAACTTCAACGTTGCGATTGTTCGGATCAAGAAAGCGAAAAGCCAACAGCGCTTCTCCCAGAGTAGGATCGCCTGCGGCCTCACGAGAGCGGTTGAGCTTAGAGCCCATCACATCGTTAGAAACAAAAACCTGCAGGGCTTGCTTAATAGCGCCGTCGTGCAGGGCCATACCATCAGTAGAATTGACAGAGCTCAAAGAGGCAGAAGCAGCTAGAGCCGCTGCTTCTACAGCGGTACGTAACTGGTCACGGGCAATCAATAGACGAGCAATTTCACAGGAAGCAACACCAATGAAACCAATACAGAAAACCGCCAGTACAATCGACAAAATTGAGATTGCTTGACCGCGCTGGCTACGCCGCTGCTGCGCTCTTGTGCTTGTTGCTGGCCTTGCTGTTGATTTCATTGCCTTAGTTTGCCTCGCTGAAGTATTGAGCGCTCTTTTAGGCTCACCAGCGCAAGCCGCAATTTAGCGGGAAGAACAGCGAATATGAGAAAATCAACATTTTTGACAACCGGCAAAATTCTACTAATGCTATATTTCTTCGCAGTCGCTGCTTAGTAGTCAGACATTAGTAGTAAGAAAATAGAGCAGAAAATGAGACATCGCCAGAAGCTTCAAGCAGCTTTACTTAGCGCCTTACTAGCAGGCATGCAGAACCTTCCTGTTACCGCAGCACAGCACAAAAATTCAGACTTGGTCAAAGCTACTGAAGTAGTAAGTGAAAAGCTCAAGGGCGAACCTAATGACATCACCAAACTCTTTCAGCGGGCAGCATTACACTTTGCCTTGCAAAAATATGACGCTGCCCTGCTCGACCTTAATCACATCCTTGAGCTAGACGAAAAGAATGCCTCAGCCTTATTCCTTCGCTCTAATACTTATCTGTCGCTGAAACAATACCAGGCAGCTTTGGCCGACATAGACAAATCACTAAGCTTGAGCAAAGACAACAATATAGATAAGCTCTTTCAGCGCTCTAATTGTCACTATATGCTTAGCCAAGATAGCGAAGCCATAAGCGACCTAGAGCAAATTCTCAAAGCTGGCACAGTGACCGCCGAGCAAAAGCTGATGTCATATGCCAATTTGGCTGAGATAAAATTTCGCTTGGGTCAGTACAACGAATGCTTAGCCGACTGTAGCAAAGCCATAGCCATTGACCCTAGAGGCTGCGGCGGCTCGGCTTACTACTGGCGAGCCGAATCAGCTAAGGCCTTAAAAAAAATGGCATTAGCTGCCCCAGCAGCGGCCAAAGCAAAGCAGTTAGGCTTCGTGGACGTTGGCCGGGCAGTAGTGCCCAATGGTGACTTGGTTTACGCCAACATGTTCGACCCGGCTCAGAAATTTTTTCATCACCGCATTGATACAAAACACTTTGCCTTTTTCTACAAAACTGATTTCAAAAATGACTATAAAACCGAGGGCAACAGAAATGAAGAGTGGGCAAAGCTAGTAGCAAAGTTTGCCGAAAGCTTTCTCACTCGCATCAACGCCGATTTGCTCAAGCTCGATTGGCCGGCCCCAGTGAACGTTTATATGATGCCAGACAAGGCCTCACAGCATAAGTTTTTGCAAGAGCAAATGGACTACCCTGATATGTGCACCGGCACTATTTTGCCTAAACGCAATGCTCTGGTCTTTCATACCGATAGTGGCTTGGGTACAGCTGGCCACGTCATTTTTTCTCAGATTGCCCACAATCAGCTCGACAATGACGATTCTTTCTCAGGTCTAATTGCCTTTTTTGAAAAGCTTTACGGCTATCAAGAAAAAGGCAGTTCGGCACTCTACTGGGGCTACCACAACCCCTGGCGCCTAAAGCTAGCAGCTAAGTCTTTACCTGATCTCACACTTGCAAAACTGATCAAGCTTTCGCAAGACAGCAAAGACGATACTCAATGCGAAGAGCGGCTCCTTTCTGTATTTGTATTCAAAAAAGAAAGACTGAAGCGCTATATCGAACTAGTTGCTGCCAACGATCGCCGCGGCTATGGTACTTTTTTAGAAGCAGCCTTCGACAAACCAATCGCACAAATTGAGCCAGAATGGCACCAATACTTGCTTGACGTAAAGAGGAACCTGGCCAAACTAGAAGAAATTCCAGCCAGTGAATTCTTTCTATCAAAAGCAGCCTTTGATAAATTTGTCGGTGAACATCGCGACAATTTTAAAGACCTTGCCTTACACGCCAGTAACAGAAGCAGCAAATTTGACAATGCAGCGGTGGCTTCAGCTGATGTTTTAGGTAGAACGATAGAAACAAATAAAAGCGCTCCAGGCGTGCTACCCAAGGGTTGGATTCGCGGCGGTTCTGACCCGAACCAGTACGAAATGGGCGTAGACAAAAGTGTTAGCCACAATGGCACCACATCTGGTTACATTAAAGCAATTGACCCAAGCATCAAAGGCTTCGGCACCTTGATGCAAGGCTTTATAGCCGACCCATTTGTAGGCAAGAAGGTAAAGCTTACCTGTTACACAAAAACCAGAGATGTAAAAGACTGGGCCGGAGTCTGGATGCGTGTGGACGGCCCAAGCAGTACAAATGGAAACAGTGGTTATTTGTCCTTCGACAACATGCAAGATCGGCCAATTAAAGGAACCACTGACTGGACCGAGCGCAGCGTTGTGCTCGATGTGCCCCAGGGTAGCACGTCTATAAACTGTGGCATTCTGCTATCGGGCGGCGGGCAGGTATGGGTTGATGACTTTGCCTTTTCCGCCGTTGGCGAGAGCGGTAAACCTTCAACAAAACGAGCATCTTATATTAACGATGAACCGACAAACTTAAATTTCGACGAAACAAATGAGCACTAGCTGTTGCAATTAGGTATTACCGGTGGTGATTGTAGCTTCTCTTGCAAGGATTCAACGACTAAATGTTCCTTTAGTGATTCCTGAAATAGCAAACATATTGTGTCACTTAGTTGAACGGCAACGGTTTATAGAACGTTCATAAGGTGACTGGATAAGTGACAATGAAAAAAAGGAGTAAAAACCGTTCCGAATGGGCTATGTGAGCATATCAAAGGCCGACGGCTCCCAAACTGTCGATCTAGAGAAGGACCCTCTCGTGGCCGCTGGCGTAACAGGGAAGTTGATTTCCGGAGTCAGAACAGTGCAGTATCAGTTACTTATCTTGAACTTCGTAAACTTAGTTAGTCCAAGTTTTGTGAGCGATTGCTGATACCACTTATCCAAGTTTTCTCTCAGTAATTCGTAGTTTTGAGACTTTATACAGGTCTCTACGACTTCGATTACCATTCGCTGTGACTCGAATGAAGAATTTGGCCTTGCTAATACTCTAGCCCCGCTCTCTGTAAGAAGATACTCTCGCCAATCGTGAATAAAATTCAGACACCGTTCATAGGTTTGCTGATATGCCGAGAGACATACCAGTGATTCTATTAGATATCCATCGTCCCTCGCCTTATAAGACGGTAGTGAAAGCAGAAATTCAATACACTGTTCCACTTCTGCCAATTTATCCCATTCTGGAAGCAATTTGCCTACGACAAATTCTTTCAGCTCTAGAACCGCTTCATCTTTAGTAAAATCTCCACCGTAGTACGACGTAGCAGCTGCAAATCCAAGCGTGTAGCCATTTTCGAAGTACATATAGTCAACAGGCTTGCAAAGTGGAAGAATAATACAACCGACAGAAGCACGCGTCAGTGGCGAGGAGCCATCAAGATAAACCCCAAGAAGAGTAACCTCTAATGGAATCCTAAATATCAGCCTACCTTTAGTTGCCAGACATTTTGAATTCTGGGCAACAACAGATTTTGTGATATCACTGACCTTTGTCACTAAAGCATCTCCTTAAAAGTTACTGCTTTTACTAAGTTTGACCAGCTTTTCCGCTAGGCATGGAACTTGGACGAGAATCCAGCGGAAAAGCTGGACAGAGTCAACGAAACCCCGAAAGCCATCACGAGATGGCGTTTCGGGCTCCCAGCGAGTTCACTCTTAAACATCGAAAAAACCGCTCAGTAAACCGCTCAATTTCACTTCCAACTTGCCATGACAACACACCTCAAAAGGCTGATATTATAAGAAAATGGCATCTGCAGAACCTACTAACAAACCGCTCAACCAAACGCTCAAGAAACCGCTTATGAAAACAATTTTGGATCGCAATGAGAACCCAACCGCAATGGAGCCGTTAATTCTAGCGCTTGGCCGAGAGCATGCGGATCTGAATGATTTAGCGCTGGAGTTGGTCTCTGAATCAGCCAGCTTCAAAAGCAGTATGCCAGCTAATTTCGTGGCTGCATTGGCTATTTTGGTGCGCTCCATGAATTGCTATTACAGCAATCTTATTGAGGGTCATTACACACACCCCATTGATATAGAAAAGGCCAGAAAGAAAGATTACAGCGATGACCCTGAAAAAAGAAATCTGCAGCTCGAAGCAGAAGCGCACATCACGGTTCAAAGCTGGATTGACGAGGGAGGAATGGTCGGCTCGGCTATGTCCCTCCAAAATTTGCAAGAGATTCATAGAAAATTTCATGAGTTGTTGCCAGAACAACTTCGATGGACCATCGACCCATCAACACAGCAAAAACTTCAAATTATTCCAGGCGAGCTTCGCGTTCTTGATGTAAAAGTAGGCAATCACCTTGCGATAAGTCCTGGAGCAGTGCCACGTTTTATGCAGAAATACGAGCAGACTTATTGCACTCTAGGCAAATCCGGGACAATCCTTGCCTCCGCTGCAGCACACCATAGACTGCTTTGGATTCACCCATTCTTGGACGGCAATGGACGTGTTGCACGCTTAATGTCTTATGCATCTTTTCTACAAGCGTTAGATACCGGCGGCATTTGGTCGATTGCAAGAGGACTAGCAAGGCAGCAAGAAGAGTACAAAAGGCATTTGGCAAACTGTGACCATGAACGTCGTGGAGACCTTGACGGCAGAGGAGCATTAAGCGAATCGTCGCTGGCCGGATTTACCCGATTTTTCTTGAAGACTTGCATTGATCAAGTTAAATTCATGAGGTCACTTGTAAGACCAGATCAACTACGCAAACGTGTAATAACATGGGCTAATGAAGAAATAGCGAAAAAATCATTGCCGCCAAGAACTACGATCGTTTTAGAATCATTACTCACATCCGGCGAACTCCCTCGTGGTGATATAGCTGTAATGCTTGGTCTCAGTCCTGCTGGCGCTAGGCGGGTAATTTCTGCATTAGCCGAAAAAGGCGTTATTGTCTCCGAGACAAGTCGTGCTCCAGTTCGACTGGCATTTCCCGCAGCTCTAGCGTCAAGCTGGCTACCGGGATTATTTCCAGATCAATAATAAAGCTTCAACAAAACGGGCATCTTATATTAACGATGAACCGACCAATCTAAACTTCGACGCCCCTACAAAAGAGAACAATTAGTTAGTTTATGAGCGAAGCAAGAAGAAACCTCATTACTTTTCAATCAAAAGAATTCAACTCGACTGTGCCGCAAGAGCACTTTATCAATGACTGTTGTTATGGCGACGACATCTGCAAATGGTTGATTGAAGAACTGACTAAAAAAGGGGTCGATTGCGACAAAGAGCCCGGCCAAGAAGACTTCGGCTGGTATTTTAACTTCGCAGTAAACAAAGTGGTTTACTGCCTGGTCTGTGCCTTCCGCCTTGACGAAGATCCAAACCAAAATAAAGAAAAAGACCAGGAAAAGAAAGAAGAAGCGGAGCCCGACTCAGCTAGTGCAGCAGAGAACGGCGATTGGATCATCTGGATAGAGCGTTCGGCAGGGTTTATGGCCAGTCTCTTTGGCGCTAGAAACAAAGGCCTTGACGAAGCCGTGCCAAAGTTAATTCACAGCACATTGGCGGCTAATCCAGCCATTACTAATATTAAATGGCATCGCAAGAAAGACTTTGACGCTGGTCGCGAAGATCTGGCCCTATCAAGCCCAGAATAAACTCTCCCAATTCGCAAGCTCCCAAGCACTTCTTAAGCTTAAGGCAATAATGCCTTAAAGCGCTCTTAACCATGCCAAGTTGATAATCACACTAACAAACAAAAGAGAGAAAGAAAATGAAAAGGAAAGACAACAAGAATGAAATCAATAGTACCTGACACATGGGCCGTCCCAGCCCAACTTGCCGCTCGCTTTGGCGACAGCGCCGGCAGACAACGAGCAATGCAGGCCGAAGGGCATTTACTGCTAGTGCTGCACGAGCCACCCAGAAGAAATGATAGCGAGCGCCGAGCCAAATTATTATGGCGGGCACCAAACGGCACCTGGGCTTGCAATACCGATGGCAACGTCAGCGACCTATTAAAAAAGCACACAGCCAGCTTTGCCGAACGTGCTGAAGACTTAGAAATGAAGATGCAAGAGGCCAGCTGTGCCGATGACTATTTCTTCTTATTGCAAACCATTGCCCCGCTGCACCGCAGCAGTCGCAATCTCCACGCCACGCTGCAGCAAGCTCGCGACATGGTGGCTGAAGACCGAGACATTATTGTTGCCCGCGACACAGCTGGCGACATTGAGCGCACTTTTGAACTGTTGCACCAAGATGCCAAAAACGGCCTTGATTACACAGTGGCAAGAAAGAGCGAACTGCAATCACAGCAGAGCTACCAGATGGCTCTAAGCGCTCACCGGCTCAATGTACTGGCGGCAATATTCTTTCCCATCACAGCGCTCAGTTCAATCTTTGCCATGAATCCGGCGCTGGCCCCCGAAACACTTTTACACACACCAATATTTTGGACAGTTCTTGGGGCAGGCTCGCTAACTGGTCTTCTCTTAAGCCGCAGTATTATGCACAAGCCAGAAGAGCCTAGCTATACTCCGCCAGCAATACCAAAATCTAAATCTAGATATGGTGCGGGAGCAAACAGCAAAATCAAGCAACGTAATCATAAAGTTAAGGCAGGCGCTTTAAGCTAACAGTAAAGCGGCTTCCCTTGCCTACCTCACTATCTACTTGTATCTCGCCTTTGTGTCTATCAATAATGGCTTTAACAATAGCCAGACCCAAGCCGAAGCCGCCAATGTCTCGCGAACGCGATTTGTCGACGCGATAAAAGCGTTGAAAAATATGGGGCATGCTTTCTTCTGGTATACCAATACCGTTGTCTTCAATGGAGATTCTCAGCCACTCTCCATCTACTTGATACTTTATATTTACCACGCCATCTTCGTCAGTATAACGAATGGCATTGGCCACAAGATTGAGCAAAAGCCGCTCTAACGACTCACTGTTACCAAGCAAAGTAACATCAGGCATGGGGTCACAACATAGCTTGATGCGCCGAGCCCGAGCCAATTGCTCACATTCAGCCAGTACTGGAGAGGCAATACTATCAAGGCGAATATGATCGATGGGGGCAGGATAATCTGGTGATTCCATGCGCGAAAGCACGACCAAACTCTGCCCTAAAGACTTCATGCGGCCACTGGCGCGGTTAATAATGGCCAGTACATTTGAACCCAGTTGACTATCTTCAAAGGTGGCTTCTAAAGTCTGAACCGATGCTTCAATCACACTAATAGGAGTGTTAATTTCATGCGCGGCATCAGCCACAAATTGGCGCAGCAGCTCCATGGTTTCTTCAACAGGTTTAACAGCATTTCCGGCAAACCAGGAGCCGCAAACAGCCACAGCCAGAGCCAGAAAAGGAGAGAGTGAAACCATAGTCAAAACAATTTGCTTGAGAGCGTCATCGCGCTGTCGCACCGACACCTGCACTTGCAAGTAGCCACTGAGCTTAGTGTCATCTTGTATTTCAATGAAAAATGAACGCAAATTGATATCGTCTAAAGAAGAAGGGTTTGGTCCATCCACACGGACAAAACCTGAACTCAACTGACGATGACCAATCGGTCCAAACTCTTCTAGAAGCTGACGCTTAGCGTCAAATACCTGAATACTAAATGGCACTTCTTCGTGCCGCGACTGAGCCCGCAGGCCCCAACGATTGAGAGAAGGGCCGCGAGGAGTCATATCCACAGCAGGTAGAACTTCAGCAGCCAGACCTTGCAGCTCATTATCGATTGAGCGATCTAATTGAGCGGCAAACATAAAAATCGCCACTGCACCGCCAAGAAAATAAAGCAATACAAATAGTAAAACGAACTCTACGGTAAGGCGACGGCGTAGGTCATGCTTCACTTACATTTCCCCAAGCTTGTAGCCAACACCATATACGGTAGCAATAATTGATGGAGTGCCAGCAGTATCAAGCTTCTTGCGCACACGAGTAATATGGCCGCGCACGGTATCAAGAAGAGCCTCGGTGTCAGATTCCCACACACTAGACAAAATATCTTCCGCTGAAAATACTTGATGGGGGTGGCGCAAGAAAAACTCAAGCAAACGAAACTCTTTAGGCAGAAGATGCACTTCATGGCCGCCCTTCAGCACCTTAAATTCGTTGACGTCAATTTCAAGGTCGCGGAAACGCATTACATCTTGGGCCTGGCCATGGTTGCGACGAAGAACAGCGCGCACCCGGGCCGCTAGTTCTTTCAGTTGAAAAGGTTTAGTCATGTAATCGTCAGCGCCCGAATCGAGGCCGGTCTCTTTGTCGTCCACATGACCCTTGGCTGTCACCATGATGATGCCGGCAGAGCCGCCAGATTTTCGATAGCGCTTGCAAATTTCCATGCCGTTAACCGACGGCAACATGATGTCGAGTATGACCACATCATAATTGTTGGTTTCCATGCGGATGAGGGCCTCTAAGCCATCGTCGGCAATCTCAACCAAATGATGGTCTTTGACAAGCCAGTTCTTT
Source organism: uncultured bacterium (assembly GCA_913063055.1). Taxonomy (GTDB): domain Bacteria; phylum Cyanobacteriota; class Vampirovibrionia; order Obscuribacterales; family Obscuribacteraceae. The sequence continues at coordinate 8,905 of CAJXZK010000084.1, read as the reverse complement.
ACAAGCTCGGCCAAATCGGCTTCATCTTCAACTATTAGTATTTTTGCCATAAAAGCAATGATACACCGATTGGCAAGACCGTTACTTTCTTAAGTACAAGTTGCTTTCTTAAGCGGGAAGGTGCTTACGCGAAGCTGTGGGGTGTTTGGTAACGCTTTGATGCAGCTCAAGGCCGCGATACTCCACAGAACCACCACCATTGACCTGGTCACGGGCAAAGTCGTGCAAGTGCTCCATAACGGTGTGATCAATAAATGTGGCACTACCGAGATCAATCACCACCTTTTTGTTAGGTGGAATTTTAGCCAAGTACTTTTTCAAAGAAAGATAGTTAGAGAAAATAGCCGCTTCATTGATTTTCAAAATCAAAGTATCGGCACCCTGCTCTTCAAGTACTGCATTGGCTTTGAAAAGTTGATTGATGCGCACACCGCGCAAGATATGCAACAAGAATTTGACCGCAACTCCAGCGGCCACACCTATAAGCAGGTCAGTAGAAAGAGTAACGACAATCGTGGTGACAAAGAGCAAAGTTTGCTCCCAGCCGATAGCGTGGGTATCTTTAAATACTTTGGGTGAAGCTAAGCGGTAGCCAGTGAAGACCAGTAAAGCAGCAAGAGATGATAGTGGAATGGAGTTGATCATCGAAGCAGCCAGCAAGACGAAAGTAAAAATGAACAAGCCATGGAAGAAATTAGACCAACGAGTTTTAGCACCGTTGGCAATATTGGCGGTACTACGAACAATTTCAGCAATCACTGGCAAGCCGCCAATCATGCCTGAAATAGCGCTTCCCAAACCAACAGCCGAAAGGTCTTTGCTTAAATTAGCGTGTCTTTTGTATGGGTCAAGCTTGTCCACAGCGGCACAGCTCAATACAGTTTCTATACCTTGAACAAGAGTAATCGAAAGCACTGAGAGCCAAAAACCATTCATTGTGATGGCTTTGAAATCAGGACCAGTGAAAGCTGTTGCCATATTGGCTGGCACCTGTACCAGACACTTCAACGGATTAATATCAAAGCTTTGTCCGGCAAAGGCATAAGAATGTTTGGTAGTAATGTGGAAGAAAAATCCCAGTGTGCAAGCTGAAAGCACAACAATGATTGGTGCAGGAATCTTGCGCAGAATGCCACCTTTGACAAAAGTCAAACCAATCAAAATAAGCATGCTCAAGATGCCGATAGCAGCAATTTCAGGATTGGCGTGGGCAATAGTAAATGGCAATTTGAGGAAAAGTTCTACTGGTTCTTTAGCGGGAGGAGCAACACCCAGCATCACCGGAAACTGCTTGAGCATAATCACTATGCCGATTGAGGCTAACATTCCGTGCACAACAGAGGACGGGAAAAACTTGCCCAATTCACCAGCCTTGAGCAGACCCATAACAAAGAGAAGCACACCCGATATAACGATTGCTGCCAGAGTGGCGTGGTAGCCCTGACTACCGCCACCAAGGCGATCTACAGAAGTCAAAATTACAACAATCAAACCGGCAGCCGGTCCATTAATTGTGACGTAGGAGCCGCTAATCTGTGAGACCAGCAAGCCGCCTACCATAGCACCGATAATGCCGGCCATAGGCGGCATACCTGAGGCCATGGCAATTCCCAATGAAAGCGGCAAAGCTATAAGGAACAGGATGAAGCCCGAGACAATGTCAGTTTTCCAGTTTTGCTTAAGTCCAGCCAGCCTATCTGCTGGCAATACTGTAATGCTCTGTTGTGACATCTTTGTCTCCAGTATCTCTTCCCGAGGGTTCTCATTGAAACACCCAAGGTTGCTCTTAAGAGCCTTGCCGACCATGCTATAGCTTCAAGCTCGCGGTCTTTCTTTGAACATTAACAGGCAAAAGTGATGAAGATGTGATCAATCAGCTCAGCGAAATAAGCAGTTACATTTATCGGCTGCGATTTACAAAGCTACATCTATATGTACGAGTATAGTTTCGAGAAAAACTTTGTCGTCCATCACACTTCGATCACAATCTGCTGTTAGCCTAACAGGGGTAACTCGCGGAAGCTAATGATTAACGACCCAACCACAATATCGGCCGCCAACCTGTTCACAAGCGCTAGCGCTATATGGCTTGCCGGGCTTGTCATTACAGCGGTCGGCAGAGAACGGGTAAAAAGTAAATTCTTAGCCTTCTTGATGCTAGCTGGGGCGCTACTCACCCTTGGCGGAGCTGCCTTATCTTGGAATCAATCTATTGAATACAACCAATTGCAATATATTTCTTTTGGCCTGGTTCCAGCAGATTCTATAGTTGATTCACTAAGCGTGCCGTTTCTCGGCTTACTTGGCATGCTGGCATCAGCCGCTGCCGTGGCCAGCCCCTGTCACGTTGAAAGCCTCAACAGTCAAGGGAAAAAGGGGCATTACTGGAAGCTCACATTTATTTTCTTGATTGGTTTGCAACAAGTTTTACTAGCCGCCAATGGCATCGCCTTTCTAGTATTCTGGGAAATCATGTCACTCTCCTCGGCGGGCTTAGTAGCCGCCGATCACATCAGACATCGGGCCCAGCGAGCAGCATTTGCCTATTTAACAGCCACCCGCATTTCTACAGCTTTTATTACAGCTGCTTTTCTCTGGATGCACCAGAACACTGGTAGTTGGTCACTGAGCAGCTGGCACTTTGGCACCGAACAAAGCATAGTGGCAGCAGGCTTACTGCTCATAGCAGTTTGCACAAAGGCCGGAGTCTGGCCAATGCACGTCTGGCTTCCCCTGGCCTACCCTGAACCACCGGGGCCGACGTCTGCAGTGTTCAGCGGCTTGGTGGGAAACATCTCAATTTACTTGCTCATGCGCATGCTTTTAGCAGGAGAATGCCATCACCTCGGCATCGCCTACGCTGCCATTGCCCTGGGCACAATCTCAGCGCTCTGGGGCGTTCTCTTTGCCCTGATGGAACGTGACCTGAAGAAACTGCTCGCCTACAGCACAGTAGAAAACATGGGCATCATTCTCACAGCCATTGGTGTGGCTATTCTTGCTCACTGCCACAACTTAGATACCATTGCTACACTGGCCTGTGCTGCAGCTCTCTTTCATACGCTTAATCATGGGCTGGTCAAAGCACTGTTGTTTCTCGGTGCGGCTTCAGTTGAACGCGCCGTGCACACAAGAGAGCTATCTGCCCTGGGTGGCCTGGCGAAAAACATGCCCTGGACCATGCTTTGCTTCTTCATTGGATCCCTTTCAATTTGTGCCATGCCACCAATGAATTGCTTTGCGAGCAAATGGTTGGTATATCAAACATTCTTTCAACTTTCATTTGCCAATGCCCCGATCTTAGAAAGAGCAATGTCACTGGCCATGGTGGGAATCCTGGCCTTTGTTGGCGCCTTGTCCCTGGCCTGTTTCACAAAAGCTGTCGGCATTGCCTTTTTGGGCAGACCGCGCTCTAACGCTGCAGCTAAAGCAAAAGAATCAACCACCAGTGGACCGGATGGGCTGATACTGGCACAGGTAATTTTGGCTATTGCTTGCGTCATGATAGGCACCTCTGTACCTATAGCTTTAGACGGCCTGGCGCCAGCTCTTCGTCATCTCACCCATGACCAATTCGTGATTGGCTCAACCCTCTTCCCCATTCCCCAAGGTCAACTAGCCCTAGTCGGTGGCATTCTAGTTTCAAGCATCTACCTCTTTGTACTGGGCGGCCGCTCTGGCGACGTAAAGAGCTACATCACCTGGGACTGCGGCTTTGGCCCTCTATCAACCAGAGCAGAAGAAACGGGCTCCAGCTTCTCTCATCCTATTGGCCGCATATTCTCACAAATTCTCCAACTGAAAGTAACAACAGAAATATCAGGTAAAGACCGCCGACATTTCCCTGAATCTGTGCGGGTCGAGACTTTCATGACTCCTATTCTCGAAACAAAATTGTATCGCCCCATTATGGGCTTGTTTGATTGGCTCTCAGCTTCCCTGGTGAGGCTGCAAACTGGCAGCATTCACATCCACTTGCTCTACGTCTTCTTGACCATGCTATTGCTTGTATTCTTAGGCACAAATATATGATTGCGATAAATACCGAAGCCATTTTAGAGACTCTAGCCTTTGTAGCTACTTTTTTGCTATTGCCACCACTTTTAGTCGGTATCATTCGCAAAACTAAAGCACGTTTTCAAAATCGCATCGGTGCGCCGCTCTTGCAGCCATACTTTGACTTAATGAAACTGATGAGCAAAGGCGAGACCATTAGTAAGCACACCAGCTGGATCTTTCGCAGCACTGCAGCCATCAATGTCTCGCTCTTAATTATTCTGGCATTTCTCGCGCCCTGGACCTCTCTGCGCCCATTCAATTTAGGTGCCGATCTATTTTTAGTAATTTATTTGCTTGCTCTGACCCGCTTCTTCACAGTTCTTTCAGCCCTTGATGCCGGTTCAGCCTTCGGCGGCTTTGGCGCCAGCAGAGAAGTAACTCTGGCCCTATTAGTAGAACCTGCGGTTATCTTGTGTTTAGCGGCCATAGGCTCGGTCAGTCAAACCAGCGACTTAGGGGTTGCCTTCTCATTTAACAACGTTAGCCTGATCAACCAACCGGGTCTTTGGTTCATTGCCGGTTGCGGATTATTCTTAGCCAGCCTGGTTGAACTCTCAAGAATGCCAGCCGACGACCCCACTACTCACCTTGAGCTGACCATGGTTCACGAAGCCATGATCTTAGAAAATTCAGCCGCTAATCTGGCCCTGGTTGAATATTCTCACTTCTTGAAAATACTGATATTGCTTGGCATATCAAGCCAGTGCTTGCTACATGCCATTCCATTCTTCTGGCATACAAGCCAACTTATACTTGCTCTTGCCTCGATTCTCAGCATCATGATACTTGCGGCCAGCATTGCCATAATCGAGAGCGTAGCAGTCAAGCTGCGCTGGACTAAACTGCCTGAGTTCATTGCCTACTCAGTGGCCATGAGCATCTTCTGCGTCTTTATCGCCCTGAGTAAGAATCTGAATTAGTGCGAGGAACAAAAGCAATATGATTCTCGACACATTTGAAGCACTAGCGATGGTATCAGCAATATTTGCCATACTAATTCTTGGCACTACTCACCTGCGCACAAATCTCTCCTTTTACTCGCTTCACACCATGGCTATTGCCGCTGTTACAGCCTGGATTGCCAACATAACTCACGAAGACCACCTCTACTTAGTGGCTGCTGGAGTTTTCATTATCAAATCCTGGGGCATCCCCTGGTACTTAAATAGCGTCATAAAAAAAATCAATATCGGTACAGATGGTGGCGCCTTCATCGCCGCACCGCTTTCTATGCATCTAGGGGCTTTGATGCTTGGTTTATCATTTATGATCAGCCAGCAAATACCAGGCCTAATTGGCGAGCCCGATTCAAGACTGGGCTCTACAGCCGCTATGTCAATATTGTTTACTGGCGTTCTGCTGATGTTAACGCGCCGAGCAGCTATCAGCCAAATTGTCGGGTTCTTGGTTATTGAAAATGGTATCTATCTCTTTGCCGTAACCCAAACCCATGGCATGCCTTTGATGATCGAGATGGGCCTCTTACTTGAAGTTCTAGTGGCCGTTATGGTCGCCGGGTTACTGCTCTTCAATATCAAGAAGAGCTTCGAGCACATCGACGTAAGTCAGCTAACGGAGCTAAAAGACTGAATGAACGATCTGCTCTACCTTATTGCTTTACCGGCCACGCTGGCCATACTTAGTCTTTTCATTAGAGACGTCAAACTGACACGCAAGCTTGTTCCGGTCTTAATTTGGTGGCAGCTCGGTATCGTTGCCCTGGTGCTACACCCCTGCCTGCTCGGCAATGAGCACATGCAGTTCATCAGCGGTCTGGCCGTGGACAAGATGGGCACTTACTTCATTCTGCTTGCCACCTTTGTCGTCTCATGTTGCATTACCCATGCCGATTATTTCTTTGCCGCAGCCGAAGCCAATGGTGATGCTTACGGCGACCAGCAGTTGCGCCTCTTTTATGCTTCAGTCAACCTATTTTTACTAGCTATGACTTCAGTCTTTCTCTGCGATAACTTAGGCTATCTCTGGATTGCCATTGAAGCGACTACGCTCTCATCAGCGCCACTTGTCTATTTTGAACGGAATAAATTTGCCCTGGAAGCTACCTGGAAGTATTTGATTGTTTGCTCTGTCGGTATTGCTTTTGCGCTACTGGGAACGGTCTTTATCTTTGCCGCAAGCCAAAGAGGCACTCTCGCTGTACCAACTCTCAATATTTCAGAGCTAATCAGTCAAGCTCAAACCCTAAACTTTCCCTTATTGCGCCTGGGCTTCATCTTCTGCTTAATCGGCTATGGCACCAAAGCTGGTATCTTCCCCTTGCACACATGGCTACCCGACGCCCACGCCGAATCGCCAGCTCCGGCCTCAGCCATGCTTTCTGGCTCGCTCCTAAACTGTGCCCTTTTTGGCATCTGGAAAGTTTCTAGCATTATCAATGCCGCTCAACCACATTCTCATGTTCACCAACTGGTCGCAATTCTTGGCACAATAACTGTAGTAGCAGCTAGCCTTTTACTCTTGCGTCAACACAACTTCAAAAGACTTTGGGCGTACTCAAGTATTGAGAACGTTGGCCTCATGGTCTTTGCCATTGGGCTTGGTTCTGGCCCACTCTTTTTCTTACAGGCCCTCAATCACAGCCTGGCGAAAGTGGCTCTCTTCTTGCTGACCGGTAATATTATTCAAGCCAGTGGAACGAAAAAACTGAACAAAATGCACGGCGTTATCGAAGATTGCCCAATCTGGGCACTACTGGTCACCCTTGCCACTTTTGCAGTGACCGGTGCACCGCCTTTTGGCGCTTTTGTTGCCGAAATGTCAATGCTAAGCTTGAGCATGAGCGATGGCCGATGGGTACTGGCCTTAATCATGACTGTAGCCATAGCCATCAGCTTTGTCGCTATCTGCGCCCATATGGGCAAAGTCATTTTGGGTCCGGCCAAGCAAGGTTTCAGAAAATTCCAGCCCGTTAGAGCATCAGTAATTCCAGCAGTATTAGTCTTCGGCACACTGGTTCTTGGACTAGTCGTCAACACCGAAGCCTGGTCTGGGCCATGGAGCATGATCAAATGAAACTAGAGCGCCAGCAAATTTCATTTCAACAGCTTCAAGAGAAGCTTAATCATGCCCTGGCAAAAACGCCAAACAAAACCTCAGATACAAGAGTAGGCTTGCTCACATCGATAACAGGCGGTGAAATCGCAACCCTGATGTTGTCGCCTAAAGACGGTACAGCAGAGCTAATGGTAACAGCGCTAGAACATAACAAATTCCCCTCACTGTCTACTCGCCATGCCCAATTTCACTGGTTCGAGCGCGCTCTCTTTGATTTTTTCGGCATTGTTCCAGAAGGGCATCCACGCTTCAAACATCTGCTTCTGCACGACCAATATCCTCAAGACTTCTTCCCTTTGCGCAAAATTGCTTTGCCAGACGATTTCAAAAATCATCTAGCAAGACGATATGAATACCTAGAAGTTAAGGGAGAAGGGGTCTATGAACTGCCTGTCGGCCCCATCCACGCTGGAGTGATCGAACCCGGCCACTTTAGATTCAGCTGTTTTGGCGAGACTATCGTCAACCTCGAAATTCGTCTGGGTTGGGTGCATCGCGGAGTAGAAAAGCGACTGACCGAAGTACCATGGCAAAAAGCCCACTTTGTTGCGGAAGCAGCGGCCAGCGACACCGCCCTGGCTAATGCCTTCGCCCACGCCATTGCCATTGAATCTATCCTTGATATAGCAGTAACAGAACGGGCTGAATACTTACGCACCATCGCCTTAGAAATTGAAAGGCTAGCAGTACATATCATTGACGTTGGTGGCATCGGCACTGACATTGGCTTGCTCGGCGTATCAAGCGCCATGGGCCGCTTACGAGGCAAAGCCTTAGGACTAGCAGATCTACTAAGTGGCTCACGTTTTTTGCGTGGCTTCATTTTCCCCGGTGGGGTGCGACCAGTCAGTGAGCGCAAACTTTCTGAAATCAAAGCCGGAGTAATCGCTCTGAAAAAAGATCTCACTCCAGTTATACAAATACTTTCAGAAAACCAAATGGCCACTGAGAGAATGAAAGACATAGGCAAGCTGTCAAAATCGCTAGCTCACGAATTTGGTATGGTGGGAATTATTGGTAAGGCCTGTGGTCTCGAATGTGATACCAGACAACAATTTAAGCAGGGCAAATATCCAGAATTAGCGCCGCAAACAGTGCTCGAAAGTGGTGGTGACATACTGGCCCGCACCGCAGTACGAATTGGAGAAATATGGTCCTCCCTCGATACCATCGAAAAGCTCGTCGATGCCTGTCCCCATGGCGAAGAAAAGGTGGCGCTGCCAGATAAACTGCCTGCCAATGCTACCGGCCTGGGTATCGTTGAAGCCACCAGGGGCGAGTTAATACACCTGATATTTACCGATGAAGAAGGAAAAATTTGTCGCTATGCCATAAAGGATCCAAGCTTCGACAACTGGACAGCAATATCAATTGCTATTCGCGACAACCTCATTGCCGACTTCCCGCTCTGTAACAAAAGTATGGCCCTCTCCTACAGTGGCAACGATCTCTAATGCTTAGACTAATTAACTACTTACTGCAACAAGGTGTGGCCACTGCCAAAAACATCTGCCCTGATTTGGCTGAAGGTGTACGTGGTCTGCCAATGCTCACAGACACCCCTTGCCAAAGCGGTTGCAGTGCCTGCGTGGAAGTGTGCCCCACCGATGCCATATCAGTCTTTAAAATTGACGACCAAAACAACGTTCGTCTCGATCTTGGCGCTTGTATTGGTTGCGGCTACTGTGTCGATGTCTGCCCCACTGGTACAATCCAAAATAATCCGACCACCCGTGTGGCTGTGCGCACCAGAGAAGAGTTAATTCTCACC
>CAJXZK010000083.1 GCA_913063055.1 uncultured bacterium | reverse complement strand
TAACTAGCCGGCGCATAAAGTCGGCATTATATTTTAATTCCTGGCAATTGTAATCTAAATTAAAAACTTTCGAAACGCCCAATATATTACACGCATTGTTTAATTCTTCATTTCTAGTTTTTATGATATTTTTCTCAAAAACTTTAGGCTCGTGGGCTGGCAAAGCTGGCACTTTCTGATCGCAATTGACTGGCATGTAGCGCAGGTAGTCTTTGCACAGTTGAATTGCTTCTTCTTCTGACTTGACTAAAACGTCACCACAGCCGCTCACTGAGCAGTGCATTTTGGCACCACCCATTTCTTCTAAGGTGACCTTCTCACCAATGACCATTTCAGCCATACGAGGCGAGCCAAGATACATTGAAGCATTGCCATCATTCATGATGACAATGTCGCAGAAAGCCGGAATATAAGCCCCACCAGCAGCGGATGGCCCGAACAACAAACAAATCTGAGGCACATAGCCAGACATTTCTACTTGATTATAGAAAATGCGCCCGGCGCCACGGCGACCAGGGAACATCTCAATTTGGTCAGTGATACGTGCACCGGCGCTATCTACGAGATAAAGCATTGGCACTTTCAACTTGCCTGCGGTCTCTTGAATGCGAATGATTTTCTCTACCGTGCGCCAGCCCCATGATCCAGCCTTAATGGTGGAGTCATTGGCCATGAAGCAAACAGTCTTGCCTTCGATCTGGCCAACACCGGTAACCACCCCATCAGCAGGAAGGTCATGCTGAGTGTTATTAGCAAAACGAGCATCTTCTATTTCGAAACCAGGGTCGAGCAGTAGGCGCAACCGGTCGCGCACGAAGAGCTTTTTGTCTTCTTTCAGTTTATGGTGATACTTCGGAGCTCCACCTTTCTTGATGCGCTCGATGGCGGCGGTCAGTTGCTCACTTTTACCAGTCACTTTGCCTTCCTTAACTGTGTCCATACGGCCTCTTTGGTCAGGATTAGAATCAGAATTAGAAAGTTAATTGTAACCAGAGAATTTACCAAGCATCGAAACCTAAAGGTTGATGCAAGATTGGCTCACTTTACAACAGCCAAAAAAGTAGCCATTTTTAGTTGAGGCTAAGCAAAAGCCAGGGCATAAACCTGGGCATAAAGAGGTACGACGGGGGATTTTATGACATTTGTGTCAATTGCGGCTTTCAATATTAGGTTTCTCAGCTTTAAGGCTCTCAGTTTTAAGATTGGGACCCTTGTCAGCAGCCTGCTTCTGGCCGCTAATTTAGCACTGCCAACCCAGGCGGCACCAGCAGCGGTCAAAAGAAGCTGGGTCTACAGCCTCTCCCAAAAGCAAGAAAATTCAGAGGTTCTCAAAATCTGGGGAGTGCCAGCCTGTGCCGCCGTGAACGGAGCCAACCCCAAAGGTACTTACGTCACAGGACTGATAGGATACGGCCTGGGCGACGATCTGAAGTTACAAGTTGGCGATGTATTGTTGTCAATCAACGGTCGAGTTATTACCAGCGCCCGAGATGCAGACCGTATTCTCGATAATATGCCAGGTGGAGAGGTTAAAGCCGTAGTGGCACGTCAAGAGAACGGCCGCGTCTTTCTGCTGCAACCCCACACCATGTTTGCACCACGGACAAACAGGAGCGCCAGCGCCAATTCAGGTTCTGCCTCTGGATCGGGTTCTGATTCTCAAGATGTCGATGTCACTACCAATTCACGCTCGGATGGCAATGGCATGTATTCCTCCAGTTATAAAGCCGCCCGAGATATCAAAAAAAGCACTGTCAGCAACGAGTCGATGGCTGGTTTAGAGAGCTATATGTTTGAGCTAATCAACAGTGACCGGCAGAAATTTGGCCAGCAAAAGCTACGAATGAGCTCAAGCTTGAGTCAAGTAGCACGAAAATTTGCCCAGGACATGGCCACCCGCAATTTCTTCGACCATACCGACCCCAGCGGCAACACACCTCATATGAGGGCAAGGATGGCCGGTTTAAACTGCCTGGTTTTCGAAAACATCTCTGTAAACTATGGCCCCCTGAGCTGGAAGGATATGATCAAAGGAGCACAGGCTGAAATGATGGCAGAGCCAGCGGGGGATCCCCACAATCACCGCGGCAATATTCTTAATCCTGACGCCGCCGTAGTAGGTGTGGGCATGGCAGTAGTCATGCCCAACAAGATTTACTGCGTCCAGGAGTTCAGCCCCAGTGAAGTACCATGAAAGGTCGGTGACCACTCCCCCGAACGGCCACCTAATATCTAATACGTAGCGTCAAGCGATAAAGTTCAAGCTTTCAAGGAAATTTTAGTGGATAACATTTTGGTGCTCAATTCAGGCTCCCAGAGTGAAAAAATTGCAGTTTTCCAAAGAGACGGGGAAAAGCTTAAAGGCGTCTATCGCGGCCAGGCCGACATTGCTGCAGACAGACAAGATAAGCGACTAGAAGCAATCTCAGCCTTAATTGCCAAAAGCCCAGTGACAGCCGAACAATTTAACCTGGTGGGCCACCGTATCGTTTATGGTGGCAGCCAATTCCAAAAAAGTTTGGTAGCCAACCAAGACGTTCTCAACAGTCTCAGTCAACTGAACCAATTAGCACCGTTGCACAATCCGCCAGCCATTGCTGGCGTGGAAGCCAGCCTTAAACTTTTTCCCAAGGCTAAACAAATACTGGTTTTTGACACCGCTTTTCACAACACCATGGATCAAGCCCATTATTTGTATCCACTACCTCTGGAATGGCAAAAATACTCCATCAGAAAATACGGTTTTCATGGCATTTCTCATAAGTTTTGCAGTGAGGAAGTGGCCCGTCATTTAGGCAAAGACCTCAATGATTTAAATATGATCAGCTGTCACTTGGGCGGCGGTTCTTCGGTATGCGCAATAGCAGCAGGAAAAAGCATCGACATAACAATGGGCTTCAGTCCGCTTGACGGCGTCATGATGGGCACTAGATGTGGTGCCATTGACCCAGCCATAATTATTTATCTGCTAAAGAACGAAAAGCTCTCTTTGAAAGAAATTGATTTTGCCATAAATAAACAATCCGGCATGCTCGGTGTTTCAAAATTGAGCAGCGATATGCAGGAAATACATAAGGCGATTGCCAGCGGCGATAACCAAGCCAAACTGGCCCATCAAATGTTTTCACTGTCAATCGCCAAAGCAATCGCAGCCATGAGCACCAACTTTACTCGCCTGGACGCCATTGCCTTCACTGGAGGCATCGGTTTTCATGACCCGCTAACCCGCGCGGCCATTTTACCTCCGGGCAATTTGCTTGGCCTGGAAATCGATAGCGCTATCAACGAAAAGCCTGGGGCCAATGGTTTGATATCAAACCAACATTCGGCTTGTAAAATTTTTGCCATTGCCGCCAACGAAGAATTGATAATCGCCCAAGAGTGCCTGCCATTCGGCGATTAAGAGTGGTTAACCAGAGTAATCATCCTTAAGGATGACTTCAAGGCTGACAAAAAATCGGCATAGATGATGATGCCCTCTCGGTAACAATTGGCGATTATAGAGTATGTACCATGGGTTATTGCCGTGATTGCATTGGCATTGAGGAGAGAACGATGAACGGTAACAAGTTTTCCAGCGCAGATCTGCACAAGTCAGACGTTGAGGCCATCGATTTTGGATTGGCTGTTCTCTCACCTCGCTGGACTAGTGAAATTTTGATTGATCTATCGGCTGGAGCGAAGCGCACCACCCATATGCTTAGAGATCTTCCAGGCATCAGCGCTAAGACTCTGTGCCAGAGACTAAGAAGATTGTGCGAATTACAACTAGTAAACCGCACGACCTTCCCTGAAGTGCCACCAAGAGTGGAATACAATTTAACAGCCAAAGGCGAAGAGTTGACCTCCGTACTGTCAGCCCTGAAAGTATTAGGCAAAGAACTAATCACCGCATCGCAAAACATTAGCGGTCGCAAGCGCGGCTTAAAAGATGTGCGTGTAGAGTCCAAAGAGAATGCAAAAGAAAGCACCGCATCGGTAGAGCAAGAACTTGGCCTATCGCCAGAACATAGTGCTCTTATGACCCTTGAACACGAAGTTCCTACTCACTTTTTGAACAGTGCGCACTCTTAACGATAGTGACAGAGCAAGGCGCAGACTTCATCACGTCTTCTGTTACTGAACCTAGCAGAAGACGATTGAAGCCCTTGCGGCCATGAGAACCCATGACAATCAAGTCAGCTTTCCATTCTTGGGCCAAATCGACGATCTCGGCCTTAGCTGGTCCGGCGATCACTTTGGTGTCAATTTGATTGGTCAAGACGCTCTTTAAATCACCGAGAACAACTTGCAGCAATGCTTCTGACTGAGTAAAGGCAGCTCCTTCGTCAGGAGTATAGGCTGCTGGTATATAAGCAATTCCAATATCTACTGGTATTGGCTCGACCACATGAACGAGCAAGAAACTATCGTCCTTGTTCCATGGTCTCTCTTTTATGTAGTCAACAGCAGCTTTAGAACACTCAGAGCCGTCAATGGGAATCAATACACGCATATATACCTCTTAGCTGTCTTTGCTGAGTGACGCTTAGGTAATCAACCTAAGCTTCTAGTTTAGCCTCTTTTCTACACCAAGATTTTCTCATTCAAGATTGGTCTTCACGACGACTAAACTTTCGCCTGACAATCTGCACCGAGCACGGTGCATCGCGCAAAACTTCTTCAGCAATACTACCGAGCACTAATCGATTTAGCCCTTGCCGCCCCTGAGAGCCTAGCAGAATCAAGTCAGCGCTCCAGTTCTTAGCACACTCGATGATAGCCTGCTTAATCGGACCACTGAGGCAGCGCGTCTCTAATTTATGCTGGGGCAGATAATTGTGCAATAACTCTTTGGCCTCACTAACGATGCGCTCTGCCTCAGAGTTAAAAGTTTTGTTGGGGCTGGTCATGGCACTGGCCATGCTCATGTCACCCCGATCGACGTCAACAACACTGACTATCAAAAACTCATCATCCTCAGCCCAAGGCCGAGATAAAGCAAAATCAATTGCCCTTTGAGAACTGCTAGAGCTGTCAAGCGAAATCAGGATCTTCATATTTGTCAGCGACCGTAAATTAGTCTTAGGTGCAGATAGTAAGTTCAAAAGCATTCTACCTGATTGTTCAATTTGAACCCTTTCAGATATTAGGCAGCAGAATCACTGCAAGCAAATACCCATTAGTGGGGGAATCACTCTTATCGCCGGTCATCTAATTAGTTAGAATCAGCAAAAGAATTCGAGATAAGAACCATCGAAGAAGTTAAAAGCCACTCTAAGTCTGCCACCTATTTCCTGGCCGCTATCTGCGTGGCCGGTTATTTGGCCGAAATCGCCCTGGGTTTAAACTGGCTCAACCCGGACAGTTCAAGTCTAATCAATGCTGGGGCCAATTTTGCACCAACTACCATCGGTCGAGGGGAATACTGGCGGCTACTGGTGTCAATCTTTCTCCATGCCGGCATCTTCCATCTTGCCCTCAATCTTTATGCTCTGATCGGCTTTGGCCCCATGGCAGAATCGGCCCTGGGGCGATGGCGCTTCGTCTTCATTTTCATTTTAAGCGGCGTGGTCGGCGGCCTGTGCAGCATGTTAGCCAACCCAATCACAACATCTATCGGCTGTTCTGGGGCAAATCTCGGCATCATTGGCGCCCTAATGCTCTCCTCTTGGCTCAAGCGCGCCGAACTGTCAGCGCGCCTGAGCCGACCGCAATTACTTTTGTTGGCTATTTTCTTGCTTTACAGCCTGTTGCTGGGCCTAAGTAGCACATATATAGACAATGGTGCTCACCTCGGTGGCTTCATTACAGGCATGTTCGCCAGTCTATTGCTCACCAAGCCAGCCAATAGAAAAGTTTCCTTCTTTAGCTCAGCTCCAGCTAAGGCATTAGCCCTAACAGCGGTAATTCCGGTACTGATTGCCGTCGATCAAAAGCGCATAGATAACAACAACGACGTCAAGTGCTGCATTGAACACATGGACGCCGTCGCCTTGCTAAAGGAAAAGAAGTATTTTCATGGCATAGAAAAACTAGATGCCGCTCATGCCTTCAAACCAAGTGATACTTCAGTGCTTGCCGATCGAGCGCGAGCCCTGGTTGAAATTGGTCGCTTTGACAAAGCCCTGGCCGATATCGATAAAGTAATTGAGCAGCATCCGAAAGATAGGCTAGCTCTAATGAACAAAGCCAGCATCTACCACAAAATGAAAGACGATCACCGGGCCATAGCTGAAATGGACAAAGCCATTGCTTTAGAAGCGAAGCCATTAGGACTGATTGGAATATTCAGTAGCTTTCAGAATATTTTTTCAACCACAGGCAAGCAAGAAGAGTCTACTTTTTATAACAATCGGGCCTGGTTCAAACTGGCCAACGGGCAAATCGACAGTGCTCTAGAAGACTGCAATCAAGCGATCAAAATCAACCGCAGCTCTAGCACCGCCTATGACACCAGAAGTTTGGCCTATTACCTACAAGGCAAATATCAACTGGCTGATCAAGATTTAGTCAGCGCCATCCGTTGCAACAATAAAGACGGAGCCTTCTACTATCATCGCACCCTAACGCTAATGGCCCTTGGCAAAGCGACGGATGCAAAAGCAGCACTGGCGAGATACCGTGAGCTTGACTATAAGCCAGAGGCGTGGGAACCTAAAGTTCCTGCCGATATCAATTAAAAAAGGAATACTATGCAACTGCTCAAAGACAAGATCCTCAAAGAAGGTAAATATCTGGGCAAAGGCATACTCAAAGTCGATTCATTCATGAATCACCAGATTGATCCGGCCTTGATGAATGAAGTCGGCAAAGAGTTTGCCAGACGCTTCAAAGACTTGAAAGCTACCCGCATACTCACAGCTGAAACTAGTGGTATCGCCCCGGCCCTAGCCTGTGCAATGATTCTAGAATTGCCTCTTGTTTTTGCCAGGAAACACAAACCTGTGACAATGGCCGCCAACCCTTTCACAGAAAGAGCAGAGTCGCACACCAAAGGTTCGGTGGTTGACTTGATTGTATCTCCTGAGTATTTAAAAGCAGAAGATAGAGTTATTATTCTCGATGATTTTCTTGCCAGTGCCAGAACTATCAAAGCTCTTGTTGCTATCGTAGCTTCAAGCGGAGCAGAGCTTGTCGGCATAGGTGCTGTAATTGAAAAGACTTTTGAAGGCGGTCGAGACGCACTCAAATACCTGAACATTCCAGTCGAATCACTAGCAGCCATCAAAAGTTTTGATAACGACCAGATCAACTTTTAGTGAAAATTTCTAGTGAAAATTTCTCGCCGGTAAATAAACACCATCAGGCATAGAAGACATCGATGGCAACGGTGGCAATAATTCAAAATGCCGGGCAATAACATTGCAGACACCTTGATCAAGTTGTAATAGTCCATGCACTTGAATCAATGATCCGGTAACAACCAGCTCGCGATAAATCTCAAATAACTTCGGCTTAATTATGACATTGGCCATGCCTGTTTCATCTTCCAGAGTAAGAAAAACAAATCCCTTGGCAGTCTCTGGGCGCTGCCTGCAAATTATCCCCCCAGCCACAATGACATCATCACCATCTTCTTGGTTATACAAAGCAAGGCAAGAATGAATTGTTCGAGACTTGGCCCAGTCGCGATAAAAAGCCATCGGATGTTTATTAGTTGACAAATTCATCGTACGATAATCTGCCACCACTTCCTCCAATTCTGTCATTGATGGCAGCGCTACAGGAGCTTCGTAAAGACAATCAATTTCGCCCCCTCCTTCTGCTTCGATATCATCAACATTTGCACTGGCATTGGCGATTAAGGCTTCTAGCAATGGCATTGATCTCTTCGGCCGCAAGAGAGATAGAACACGCCATAATGCCTGTCTTCGCCCTGGGCAAAGAGATTCAAAAGCACCGGCTTTGGCAAGCATTTTCAAATCACTTGGCATAAGCCCGCTGCGTGATACCACATCTTCCACCGAAGTAAACAAACCACCTTGCAGTGCAACGGCTAGAGCAGCCTGACTAGTTGGCCCTAGACCCTCGACAAAACGCAAACCTAAACGCACAGCAAAGCCATGACTATTAGCACCTGACTCAATAATCTCTAGAGGCTCAAGAGTACAGTTCCATAAGCTATGTGCTAAATCAACGGGTCGCACTTCAACGCCGTGCCTAACGGCATCTCGAATCAAAGAAGCTGGGCTATAGAACCCCATGGGCTGAGCGTTCAATATGGCACAGCAAAATTCAACGGGATAATATAGCTTTAAATAAGCAGAAGCATAAACGAGCAGAGAAAACGAAGCAGCATGACTTTCAGGAAATCCATAATTCGCAAATGCTTGCAACTGATGGGTAATAGTTTCGATTGCTAGTTCAGAGAAACCATTCTTCTTCATGCCAGCCGAGAGCTCGCCGCAGAGTTTTGCCATTTTCTCTTTCGAGCGTTTATGACTCATTACTTTACGCAACTGATCAGCTTGCGAAGCTGTAAAACCAGCAGCAGTAACAGCAAGTTTCATCCCCTGCTCTTGAAACAAAGGCACACCGAGAGTACGTTTCAAAATTGGCTCAAGGCTTGGATGAAGATAAATCACTTCTTCTTCACCCCGTCGTCGACGAAGATAGGGATGAATAATGTTGCCCTGAATAGGTCCAGGCCGCACAATAGCAATGGAGACAATAATATCGTAGAAGCAAACGGGCTTGAGCTTGGGCAAAATATTCATTTGCGCCCGCGACTCAACTTGAAATACACCCACAGTGTCAGCCTTTTGCAACATCTTATAGATCTGTTCATCAGCCATATTAAGGCGCCCGATATCAATATCGAGACCACGATGCTGACTGACTAATCTCAGACCCTCTTGAATCATTGTCAACATGCCCAGACCAAGCAAATCAATCTTGATTAATCCCACCAGATCAATATCGTCTTTATCCCACTGAATCACAGTGCGCTTCTCCATGGCAGCACTTTCAACTGGTACGATCTCACCAATTGGTTGACCCGACAAAACAAAACCACCCACATGAATAGAACGGTGACGCGGCAGCTGATGCAGACCGGCTATGACCTTAATCAACATCTTCACGCGGTGATCATTGATGTCAAAACCGAGGCGCTCTAAGCCACCATTTGCCAACTTCATCGCGGCATCATAAGCCTCACTATGACTGGCCTCACGGGAGAGCAAGTCGGCCTGTTCTTGAGAAAAGCCAAGCACACGGGCAGCATCACGGGTAGCAGAGCGACCACGATAAGTAATAACCTCGCAGACCATAGCAGCATGGGCACGACCATACTTCTCATAGACATACTGCAATACTTGTTCTCTTTCCTGGTGAGCAATATCAAGATCAATATCTGGGGGCTCATGGCGGCCCTCCGAAAGAAATCGCTCAAAAAGCAAATCCATGCCAATTGGATCAACAGCTGTAATCATCAAGCAATAACACACAGCCGAATTAGCAGCAGAGCCTCGCCCCTGCACCGCTATTCCATTAGAGCGAGCATAACGAACGATATCCCACATAATCAAAAAATAGGGAGCTAACTTGAGCTTATTGATCAAATTCAATTCATGATTCAACTGCTTGCGATGCTGCTCTGTAATATCGACATAGCGCTTGGCTGCGCCAGACCAGACTAATTGCTCTAGCAGCCCCGGATAGCTTATGGCCGTCGGTAGAAGCTTGCCTTCACACTCAATTTGCACCATATCAGCTGTCTTATCTGTACTCGCTGTCTCAACTGTACTCGAGGTAGCAGAAATTCCACAATATTCAGCTACTTCTTCATTACAAGTAAAAGACGGTAATGGTGGCTCCAGCCAACCAAGCCGAAACTGACAGCGCTCAGCAATTGCAAGAGTATTCTTTATACCAATAAGATTATCGCGCCAGAGATGAGTCATCTCTTCTGGCGATTTCATATACCAACTGCCATTGGGTCGAAGTCTGGTACCGGCATTTGCCAGTGTGACTTTGTGTTTTAAGCAAGTAAGAACATCATGAACAATGCGCCTTTCGCTAGTGGCATAATGAACATTATTAGTAACTACCCAACTGACCCCAGTGGAACTAGACATCTCAATAATCTGACGAACAATCAGTGCTTCCTGGGTAATAAAATGATTGCCAACTTCTAGATAGAAGTCTGAACCAAAGACCTCGACAAAGCGCTTTAATAGCCGACGAGCAGCCATTGTATCGTCGCGTGCCAGAGCCGCGGGGATTGCTCCATGGTGACAACCAGAAAGTGCCAGTAACCCACCAGCATGAGCAAATAATTGCTCATAACTTACACGTGGACTGCCCCTCTCGCGCTCTATCCGAGCAAGTGTAATTAAGGTACAGAGATTACGATAGCCTGAGAGATCTTGCACCAATAGAATTAGGTGCGAATTATCTTCAAGAGTAAGTTCCGCACCAATTATTCCAGGAAGCGAAAGCTCACGAGCCGCATGGGCAAAGCGAGGAATGCCACCTAAATCATCATGATCTGTAATTGCCAGAGCGGCAAGACCCAACTCTTTAGCCCGACCAACTAAATCTTCGGGATTAGAAGCACCATCCAAGAAGGAAAACCCAGAATGGCAATGAAGTTCGGCGTATCTAAACAACTTACACCTAAAGATAATCTCTCACTCGGAATGCTCTTGCTTAGTCGAACTTATGCTTAGTCGAACTTCCTTACTTAATCGACCTTCCTTACTTAGTCGAACACTCCTTCCACAAACCACCCTCTTTCTTGATGATCATAGACAAGTAAAACGGTCATCAATGTTGGCAAAATTGATCGAATTCCACTCTTAAGGCCTGCTCTTGAAAGCATTGCTACTTCAGGCTTCTTCTCAATCAAAGCAACATAGTATGACTTGCGAACAGGTTTTTCCCACCACATACCAGAGATTTTCTCCGGAGTAGTTATTTGATTTACGTGATACCAATTTCCTCTATAAGTAATGGCAGCAGGTCGAAATGGTGTGTATCTATCAACTTCAGAACTAGACTCACTCTTCTCTTTAAATTGAACAAATACCGGCATTGCCGGCAGGTGACGCTTAAGCACCAATCCTGGCATCAAGCAGTCCTTTCTAGATTTTTTAGTAGTTAAAAGGGCAGTGTGACTAAGAAATACCTCATGAACGGGAGTAGCTGAATTAGCATTTGCAATAAAATCTGATTGACCAACAACAGGAATCCAAACACCAGCTAGTTCTGGCAAATACTGATCATTTAGGACAGGTTTAACAAGAGCTTCTTCACCAAGTCTAGTAATGAAGCGCTGCAGCAATAGCAAAACTGGCTCGGAGCTATCATCAAGTTCATCACCGCCTGTTAGTAACAGCTCTTCTCTTGAAAAATTGGAATTCTCAGACGGGGAAACGGTGGCTTTCGTTTGTTCAAAATACTCTTTTGAAAATCTTGAAACGCCGAGATAAATTGCAGTGAACTCACGCTTTAACTGCTTGGATTCAAGCGACAGCCTTAATACATCTAACAAGAACTTACTGTTACTAGAAGAGCGAATAAGCTTAATGGTGCGCTCATCGAATTTATCGTTATCATTAAAGAAACAAACAGTAAGCTCGTCAGCGCAAAGACCATCAGTCTGCAAATCACGAGTCAAGCGCTCTAGCATTGTCTTAAAAATGAACAAAGTATCGCGCAATGATTCAGTAGCAGAGCCAATATCAATAGTGCATTGATACTGTTTTTCTTGAACCGGTAGTGCTGGCTGAGTACTATCTCTGCCACAAGCGAGTTCATAAGCACTTATCACGCTACTATCAAAACGTCCTATATATGATGAAACTGGCACCTCCGTAAACTGCCCAATAGTTCTTATACCTAACTCTTTTAAATTTCCCTTCGCCTCTTCCTCGACGGGCAGGAAGTCGATAGAAAGAGGCGAAAGGAAAACTGTATCGCAGTCTGGGGTAACTATGTACCAGCGCTTAGTCTTAGAACGACTGGCTACCCTTGCTGCAAAAGCGCTATCAGCGAGGCCAATACGGCCGTCGACAAAACCGTAACGACTAGCCAACTTAAGTAAATCTCGACAAAGCTTATTTTCGCCGCCCAGGCGATTAAATCCTTCAGCGTCAATGTAGAAAAGTCCTGATTCACGAGTGCTAACACGTGGAGACGCGGCAATAAGTTCCCTTGCCAATTTCTTTTGCGCACTCTTGTAAAACTTGTCATCATACTCTCTCCAAACTATGTGAGAACAAATTGCTCTTGCTTCAGTGAACGTCATACCAGGGCGAATATTGGCGCGCTCGGCTTCTCGCGAGCAAACTAGAACTTTTGCCCGACCAATACTGCTAGAAAACTGCAACGATTGATTCTGATTTTTTGAACTAGCGAGAAGAACTAGAGCTTTACCTTTAAGCTCGGGCTCTAGTTTTTGATGTACTGCGATCTGGAACTTTGGGATGCGTAAACAAGCGATTCTGCACATATGAAGCCACAGATACCTCAATATTTTCAGCCATACCATCCCTCAAAATCGAACCTTTTATCGTCGGCATAATAGTGGCGATATCATCACTATGACCAGTTAACCCCAGCTCGAAATGTACCGGTCTTGCGAAATTGAAACTCAGTCTTGAGTTTGTGCCCCAGCTTGCCGACTGAGCAAAAGAATCATCATCTTTAAGCACTATTAGTGAGGCTTTCGATCGCTCTAAGGCCCTTTGCAATCTTGCATAGAAGTTGCTTGTTATGATGTTTCTCTCGCCCAAATCTAGAATGACCACATCAAAAACACGAGAACGAATCAATTGTTCGCATGCCCAGAGTGAATCTTTCACATAGTCTCGCTTAACGGCAGAGTCGATATTACTTCTTAGAACCCAGAATCTACCTTGTTTTTCGTCTTTTGCATTATTGAAAAAGCACCAATCAGAGGCCAGTAATCTGTCAAAGGTATCTATATAAACTACATTCAAACCAGTGGCACACCAATTAGCGCAAATCGAGCGCAAAACTGTTGTTTTTCCGGAAGAAGAAGTACCAACCCACTCAGTAACCCGTCGCTTCAGAAGACCAGCCGAACGGCCAAAGTCAATTTGCTCTATACCAGTTTTAAGAGTACGACCTACCTCACCTCCAGATAGCCACTTCCCCGGAAACAGATGTTCAAGCTCTTTCTTCAAATTAGCGACAGTAACTGCACCAACCATAAGCGCTACGGCGGCCTCCTTTCTGTATTCAATTCATTTGCCCGATGAAGTAATTAAACCATACGCTCGTATGGTAGTCAACCTTTTTCTTTTGTCTTTGTATGGTAAGTCTTTCAATTACTGCATACAAACTACCGCCAAGGCATTACCCGGCAGCATCTACTGGATATACCGCGCCGCCATTGTATGGTAGTCGACAACCTAGCCTATTCCTTATATATGGACGAATAAATCAATAGATGGAAAAGATGGTGATTATTTTAGTTATCGCTGGATTGGCTTTGGGCAATCACCAATAGAGGGAGACTATATCTAGAATTCGAAATTTGTATACAAAACACTTTTGGTAAACTAAAATGACTGATGGCAGCCAGAGGATCCCCCGTTGATTACGCAAACCACCGAATACGCCTTACGTGCTGTGGTGTTTTTGGCAATGAGCGACGGGCAAGCACATACAACGGCTCAAATTGCAGATGGTACTAAGGTGCCAACTGCATATTTATCTAAAGTACTGCAGTCGTTAAGCCGGGCAGGCTTAGTTTCGTCTCAACGAGGATTGGGCGGAGGATTTACGCTATCGGTGAATCCCTCTGATCTTTCTATCTTAGAAATAATCGAAACAGTTGATCCCATACCACGCATTCACTCCTGCCCCCTCGGCCTAGCCGAGCATGGTGGCGCAATGTGCTCGCTGCACAAGCAACTTGACGAGGCCCTTGCCCTGGTAGAAATATCTTTGAGCAAATCAAGCATAAGAGATCTAATTGAAGCACCAACGAGAGTTGGTCTCTGCACTATGAAAAAGAAGAGACGAAAAGCACAAAAGGCAAAGAAACGAATCACTTAATCACGATACGACAGCGTTTCTTCTTCTTCCAGCCCTTGCGAGTCTTCAACTTAAAGCAGACAAAAGCCTTTAGCTGTTCTACCGTCAAATTATTAGCTAGTACCTGCCAGAGAACCTTGCGTGGTTTGCTGGCGTAGCCATAATTCAAATCGAAGTATTGCATGAGCTCAAGTGCTTCTTCCCGCCAAAGAAGCTGTGCCATGGCTAAAGGATCAAGCTCATAACTGCGACGTGCTGGCCAGATTTCATTGGCAAATGGCTTGCCATCTTTCATGCCGACCGATATCAGCCCCCAGCAGTCTGGAACGATCTTAACTGCATGTTCCACATGCTTCTCGTCAGCAACCAAAGTCATCTTCTCAAAAACTTTGCGATAGTGTTCCTGCTGATTGGGCAAGCGAATTAAATTGTCCGAAGCTGACTTTATTTCATAGCCATGCAATGTGTCACTAATAACAGCAACATCAACACGCACCACACCGCGCAACAACTCAAGCTCGTCGACGACACGACTGTTAGGGTTTTCACCCAGCACCTTTTTAATCTCGGTGCGATAAAGCAGTCTGCGAACATCTAATTCTTTCAGGATAATAGCCTCAGAAAAGGCAAAGCCTTACAATTAGACCATACTAGTAGCTTGACTGATGAGAATTTGCAATTAAATCGCTATCGTCAGGTTCTACATTGACACTTGCAGTAGCTAAAACAAGCATGGCGAATACAAGACTCCAGCCAACAACTTTCTTCAACACGATAGTTCTTTCTAGTATTAACAGTATGCATTTTTATTATTTGGCGAGGGTTCGACCCTTACGGCAATAAATTGCGGCAGTGAGCGGGAAGCCCCTCTGGAAATAATATATAGCATGGCCCAAGGGCACCACCGACAGAGTCAGCCACCACTTGGCTTTCAAGAACATAACGGTATGGCTATTAGCCCAGCTAATCAAGAGGATAGAATCTATTTTCGTTGTTTTTTTATCAGATCCTGAATAATTTCATGGTTCAAAAGAGTCAATATATAGATGAAGATGTCAAAACTAGCAGTATCACTCTCAGTATCATTAATATCTTTAGCATCCATAATGGCACCGCAAAATATCGGCTGCCAGGCTGAGGAGATTCAGGCGGCAAAAAGCAACGAGCCAGAACGTCCGATAGAACGTCCGATAGAATCTACGACAGAATCTGCCATAGAAGGTACTCTAAATATTGACGCCCAAGGCTTCAACAGCACGCCATTAGATATAGCCTTGTTCAAATCAAGTCAAAAAACTAATCCTTATCGCCAGCAATCGATAAACACAGCAGACGGTAAAGCAAGGGTCACTTTCACTCAAATTCCCATGGGTGACTATGCCATTAGGGTTAGTACCACTGGCAAGAAGGTAAAAGTAAGACTCACAGCCGACACATATTCACAAAATGAAGACCGCATCTTTGGACCACTTTGGAAGAAGAATCAGTTTCATATGAATAAAGCCGAGATGACAGTCGTGCTTACGGCGATCAAATAGTTATCGCTGCCAGAGCAAAGGGAAGAGAGGATGGTCCATACTGGCTCCAGCAGGTAACTGTTCTTGCAAACCAGGAAATTCAGGGGATGTCACCCATGGCCGCGGGGCGTGCACCACATCATCGCCTAGAAATCGAGCAGAGAAAACTCGTCTGCGGCGATCGCCATCGACTGGCCCGGCGGCATGAAGAGTGAGCATATGAAAACAAACAACATCACCAGGTTCAACTTCCCAACCAAGAATAGGAAAGTTCTCTGGTGCCCCATCAATATCGGGCAGCTCAGCTAAGCTGCCGTCGGGAAACCATTTGGCTTGGTTGTCACGAAAAGAACGGGGCATGAGCCATGGCCCCAGATGTGAGCCAGCCACAAGCTCAAGAGTGGAATGCCGAGCAACTGCATCTACGGCAATCCACATGCTGCAATTCTGCTTGCCATCAATATTGTAATAAGGCTGATCTTGGTGCCAAGGAGTGCGCTGCCTTGTGCCAGGTTCCTTCACTAACAAGTGATCATGATAAAGTCTGCTAGTTGAACTTTGCATCAATCTGCCGGCCACCTCTCCAAGCTCAGACTCGAAGAGCAACTGTTTGTAGTAAGAATTTGTCTGCCAATTGCAGAAATCTTCTACAAAATAACCAGGATCATCAGCATTACTTGCTACTTTTGCTCGCGGGCTCAAAGCTTGTAGATTGGCCTCTATTCCGAGCCTAAGCAGATCGATCTGAGCAGCACTAAGCAAACCACGAATACAAATGGCACCATCCCGGGCATAATCGTCGATCTGCTGCTGAGAAACATGTACCATGTCACAACTTCTATATTATTGCGCTAAATCTGCTCGCCCTTTGGAGAGCAAAAATTGGTTTAGGGCTTGCTGCAAATCAATACCATTCATTTGTGGCACTGGCGTAAACGGTCCGACGCGGGTGAATTTGCTCTCTAAGGTGCCATCGCGCACCGGTTGACCACTGGAGGTAAAAACACGATTGGAGCTTCTATTTTCCATCTCGCCAGCACTGACCAAGAAGTAGTGATTGAGAGACTCTTGCTGGAACATGTCAGCTACTTGCCCAGTGGGATAGGTCTCGGTAATGACATAGTGTGTGCGAGTAGAAAGATTAACTGGAGTTGACTGCTCACAAATTTGCTGCACAGTCAGAAACTTCACTTGCTTGCCATTAGAGACACTATCTTTTTCAGAGGGCAAAATATTGACGTGCCAGACATTACCAGCTTTATCAAGTTGGTGGCCCATATGCACGACCATTTCATTGTCCATCCAGGCACCACTTGCTCGCTTCATGCCTGTGCGCAAATCAGTGACGTCCACAGTAACGTCTCCCCGTTTAGACCAGGAGCCTGCCATCACTTTTGGTATCTGAAACCACTCAATTACCGGCTGCTGGGGCTGAGGCCTCTGCATAGAAGCCGATTGCTGATACAGATTTGAATGGGTCGGATCGCTCTGACTGGTTTCTAGTTGATAGCCACCACGGTAGTTGCCATTGCTCTGCCCCTTGCTATAGCCGCCATGGGAATAGCCAGGAACATAAGTATTGGAAACTGAAGGAAGATAATCAGAATGCTCAATACCAGCCTGAAGAGTCTCAGCCAGTGCAGCCTGACTGAGACTGAGATTGAGGGCAAGAATTAGCAACAGAGAAACGGCAATTTTTTTCATAAGGAAATTTACCAGTGCTTTAGTCGGCTCAGGCCGTCTTCAACTTGCTTTATCAACTGACGACGTTCTGGAGTCTCTGAAGTTTTCTTAGCCTGCTCAAGAGATTGCTTGAGCAGCTCCTTTCCTTTGCGGAAATTTTGTTGCTGCAAATAGCTGCTGCCCAGCCCCGCCAATACCTGAGCATAATTAAGAGTCATAGCTTCAACCACACCCTGGCTTCCCAGCTTTTTAGCAAACTTTGATTTCTCAATAGACTCAAAGAATTTGCCAAATTGCTCAATCGATTTTTCATTCCATTCAATCGACTTAGGAAGATCGCCTTTGGCTTGATAGGACATACCAACATAAGTACAGAGAACGGCCAGACTATGATCTTTGGGATTCTTCGCAGTAATATCTTCGTACTGAGTGGTACCAAATTCGATAATTTGATCAAAGTCTTGCTTCGCCATCATTTGTTGAATAATGGCTTGGCTAGCCCAAGAAGCACGATCTGGGAGAATCGATTTGAATTTGAGAGCCCAAGTACAAATCTTGAGCTGCGCAGAAAAAGCATTAGTACGCCCGGCCACTGTTGCCGCCACCACAAAGGCAGCGGTAAAAGCAGCCCTGACGGCAAAGAGCAGACCAACAAGAAGAGCAGCCATCAAGGCTGTATTCAACCAGTTTTTAGCCAAATAAGCTTCGTGGAGGTTTTGTCCTACGAAATAGAAAAGCAGAATATTGATGATTGTGCCAACAATCAAGATGGTGGCAAAAACAGCATAGACGACCTTATCTTGCCCAGGATTTTCAACCGGTAATGGCGGTGCTTCTATTTGCGGCGCCTTCGGTTGTTTAGTGCGAACCTGGCGACCGGCTGAAGGATGATGAGACACTGATTTTTTGGCCATTAGATTTACCGTTTATCTGTCCTAGTATCTATTCTTAATAAGAGATTGGTTAGCGTTTCTTTGCTTCTTTCTCTTTCTGTTTAGCAGCTTTGTCTTTTAGCTTGGCGTTATCTTTGACCATTTTCTCACGCTCTTTTGATGGCATGTCTGTGCGCAGAGCCAGGTAATAGTCGTACTGTTGAACTGCCTCGTAAAGCATGCTTGATTTGGGATCTTTGCTCTTCTCTAGGGCGCGGGCAAGACCAAGTCTGGCATCAGCCAAACGAGGATTATTGGCGATCGCCTGGTGATAGCGATTTATGGCTCCGTCCCATTGATTCTTCTTAGCTAGTTCATCGGCCACTTTGCTATCAGCTACAGCCTGCTGCCTAATGGTGGCAATCTGACTGATGCCACGATTACCGCGCTCAGGTAAACCAGAAAGAGCCAAACCTTTCTTGTAGGCCGCTTCAGCATTGTCGAGGTCTTTAATCATCAATGCAATGTCAGCAACAGCGTAGGTCTGTTTGGCATCTTGCAGATCAGCAATCACTTGTTTGACCAAATCGGAGGCCTTTTGGAAATCGCCACTAGCCATAGAGGCTTCAGCGTAAGCTATACGCTCACCGTCGGTCTTTGGCTCTGCCATTGACGAAAGATCAGGCTTACTGCCTGAGAGCGACATCAATTTCGCTTTCGCTAAATAAAGCTCCATATCATCGGGGCTAAGTTTAATAGCCTGGTCTAAAGTCTTTATGGCAGTATCATAGTCGTTAGAAGCAAGCATGGCTCCCACAGCAGCTTTCTGAGCCTTCAAGAACAATGCTTGACTCAGACCTTTAACGGCAGCAGCATTGTTTGGGCTCATCGAAAGAATGGTTGTATAAGCCTTGATGGCCTCGTCTGGCTTCTCTAAGCGCAAGTTGATATCGGCGATACGCTGACGCAAATCAAGATTGTAGGGAGCTTGAGTCAGCCCCGAACGCAAGTCAGCCAGGGCCAATTCAAGGTCGCCGCGCTCTTCGCGGATATCAGCCATACGCAAATAAGGCTCAGCATTCTCAGGCTTGATCAAAGTCGATAACTGAAACTCTTTGAGAGCACCGGCTGTATTGCCTTGAGCAGCATAAGCCTGACCCAACATCATGCGGGTAGGCCAGCTATTAGGGAACTGCGCCAAAGACGTATTGAGCTCATTGAGGGCATCATCGGTTTGACCAAGCTTGAGCAAAGTCGCTCCAAGTCCAAAGTGAGCGCTGGAATTACCAGAATTGATAGCTATGGAACGCTTAAAATTCTCTTGGGCCTCAGCCAGGCTGCCTTGATCGAGCTTGATCTGACCTAGGGCGGCCAAGGCAGCTGAATGATTAGGGTCAAGACTAACGGCTGTGCGGAACTCACTGCCAGCATCAACCACTCGACCTTGCTCTTTATATACTTGACCTAAACTAAAGTGTGCTTCACCTGACGCTGGAGCAAGTTGCACAGCCCGCTTAGAATATTCTTCAGCTTGCTGCAACATTGATTCTTTGTTGGCTCTAATGGTTCCTGATGAAGATTGCAGGCGATTCAGTATGACGGTTGCCTTACCGGCATAAGCCAGAGCATTGTTGGGATCGCTAGCCAGAACCCGGTCGAACAATTCATCAGCGCCGTCGAGCTTGAACTGCTTGGCAAGGGCAGTACCAAGACCAATTGTTGCGGCAATATCGGCAGGATTGTTAACAATAAGCTCACGAAACATGCCTTCAGCGTCAGCGTACTTACCTTGCGATAGCAGCTTTTCAGCGGGCATAATGTCGTGCTTAACTCGCCCAGAAAGCACCGTGGGGTCTGAACTTGAAGCCCCAGGAAGGGGAGCGGGAGCATAGCCAGGATAAGAACCGGTACTGGGAACACCAGGAACTTGCGCCAGGGCATGTACCTGGCAACCTAGCAACAGACCAGTAGCAGCTATAGCTACCTGTGTACCTTTTCTAACCTTCATATGACCTCCTCGGACAATCGCCTAGAGCATACAACGGCCCAGGCAGCTTATGGCAAAGATGACAGGATGTTTTAAAGAGTTGAAACTTAGAGCTTGTTAGCAGGTAATTAGGTAATAAGGCTTTAGTACGACTAGAATATTACTGTTAACCAAGTTGTCAGCAGGAGCTGCTTTAGATGAGACTAAAGTTGGCACGTTGAGGAGACCATTTGACTGAGTCCGAAATAGCAAAGTCCCTTCCGCCAAGAAAGGTTTGCCTTTCTTGCAACAAGGAATACCCACCAGAGATGATCATCTGCCCAGATGATGATACTTTGCTCACGCCCCTTCTCGTTGATACATTGATTGGCACTACCCTAGCCGACAAATATCAAATTTTAGAGAAGCTCGGCAGTGGTGGCATGGGTCTTGTCTATAAAGCCAAGCATCTTCTAATGAAAAGGCTAGTAGCGATCAAGCTGATGTTGCCTCAGTTTGCAGCGAGTGCTACCGCTCTTAAGCGTTTCCGTCAAGAGGCCCAAGCCGCTAGTCATCTCAATCATCCTAATATTCTCAAAGTCTACGATTTCGGTGTTACACCACAGGGTTTGCCTTATCTGGTGATGGACTTACTAGAAGGCACCAATCTGTCAGCCGAACTAACAAAGCATAATTACCTGCCCCTGGAACGCGCCCTCAAAATTTTCATACAAACTTGCGCTGCTCTCTATCACGCGCACCAAAAAGGTGTTATTCACCGCGACCTCAAGCCCGGCAATATTATGCTGGTCGACTACGATGGTCAAAGCGATGTGGTGCAGATTGTCGACTTTGGCATGGCCAAGATTCTCTCCGAAATGGACGGAGAGAACGAAGAGTTGACGAAAACCGGTGAGGTTTTTGGCAGTCCAATGTATATGAGCCCAGAGCAGTGCATGGGTCGTGAACTGGATGGCCGCTCTGACATTTATTCACTGGGCTGTGTCATGTATCGTACCCTTACAGGTAGACCAGCTGTGGCTGGGGCTTCAGCCATGGAATGTTTCAATAAACATGCCACTGCCCTACCAGCGCCATTCGCCGAAGTCGCACCAGAACTAATGCTGCCACCATCACTGGAGGCCATTATATTCAAGGCCATGGCCAAAGAAGTGCACGAGCGCCAAGATTCTATGGCCCAACTGCGCGAAGAACTATTAGCAGAACTTGGGCAAGCCGAAATAAGCGGTTCAATGGCAGCCAACTCAGAGTCGCCACAGCAATTGAGCACAAGTCAATCGGGCTCTAGCAGCGCTTCTATTTCTTCTAGCTCCTCGGCTTCTACGGATGCTCTAACCAGTGCTAGTAACTCGACAGCTGGAGGCGGAACGGGAGATGGGGACTCCCATACCCAGATCACCAATGCTAGTGCAGTCAGACTGCCAGCGCGCCAATCCCGCGTGCTGGAAAACTCCATGTCACAGATGCAACCAAGCCCGAAAGCGGCCCGTAAAGGCATGATATGGGCATCAATAGCCGGCGTTGTAATCATTGCTTCAGCAATTGCTTTGATGCCAAAAGGCACCACCAGTAAAGATGGCAGCAAAGATCCAGATCAGAATCCAAGCCAAGTA
>CAJXZK010000082.1 GCA_913063055.1 uncultured bacterium | reverse complement strand
CTCGTGGGCGCGGAGATGTGTATAAGAGACAGGGGCAGCTGCGTAGGCGGCACTAGACAGTTCACCACTGAGCAGACCTAAGTTGGTAACGTTGACTAAGGCAAGGGCAGTCAAGATCTGTCCAATTGTGACCTTGGCGGTACCTGATTTTATCTGTGTTGCCAAGTTAGCTGAGCGTTTGAAGCCTTTAAGCATTTATCTTTCTCCACCAAACTGTAAAAAGCCTTTGGATTATCCCACCTATTGCATGTCAGTGCTATTACCCTTGGCTTGCCAGTTACAGATGTTATAGTGGCAACAAGATTAGACCGTGAGAGTTGGATGGCATGTCAATTGGTGTGTTCAGGCAACGAACTATTGCCAAAAATGCACTGCTAGCAGTGGTCTTTGTGCTCGTTTATCAGCTCGCCTTTGCTCAGCTGATAATTTTTCTATTGCATGACATTGATACCAAGTTTACTGGTGAAAGACACCGTCTAGCAGTGATTTCGACTAGTTCTCGAATTGCCAATTTGACGCAAGAATTTGGCATTCTGCTTATTTTTGATCTCTCTAAAGACCTCCACAATTCAGCAGCCGCTGCGGCACTATGGCCGTCGCTTTCTTCACGCTTAGAAAAAGAGTTTGGTCGGCTTAAATCTCTGGCGGTTAATGATGCGGCTGCCGCAGAAATCTTGAAAGTGCAAGAGCAGATTTATGGTGCCGCTGACGCTGTCTATCGCGAAGAACGCCGTCATCTTGGCGATAAGAACTGGCAGAGCAAAGTTAAATTAGATCCGTCATCCCTTGTATTGGGTCCTGAAGTTTCGGAGCACTATCAAGAGCTGTTGGCTCGCTACAAAGCCATGGCGCCAGAGCAGTTGATTGCAGAATCAAAGACGCTGTTTATTGTCAAGGGCATTTTGGCTGGTGTTTGTGTCGTCGATCTTATATTCACCATCACTTTGCTGGCACTTTTCTTTCTGCCCTTAGGAAAAGGCGTAACAGCCTTGGCTCTTAATCTTGAGCGGTATAAAAATGAAGAAGAGTTGGAAGTTTTGCCGCCTTCGTGTGATGAACTAGGAAACCTCGATAAGCTTCTTCGAGAAATGATTCAGACCTTGGGTAACTTGGCACGTTATGAAACGACGCTGATAGAGGGTGCCCTAGATGTTATTTTCAGGATTGACTCAGAGGGCCGCATAAGAGATTTGAATGCTGCTGTTAGCTCGCAATGGGGATATCAGCCCTACGAACTAGAAGGTGCGCCCTGGCAGACTGTGGTGCCTGCCGAAAGTAGACAAGCACTGCGTGATTTTCTTTCATCGTTGCCCCAGCTAGATCACTCATCTGCCACTGAGCTAGCGGTCAAACGTCATGATGGCTCACTCTTAGAAAGCCGCTTCTCATGCTACTGGTCAGAGGCTGATCAATCTACTTTTTGCTTCGTTAGCGATATTTGTGCCGCGAAACTCCGAGAGGAAGAGCTGAGAGAAAAAGAGAATGATGTGCGCATGTTGATGCGCAATTTGCCGATTGGCTTGGTGGTTGTTGATCAAGCTGGGGTATTTCTATCTACTAATGAACGTATGGAGCAGATGCTCAATGCTTACTCGGCTTCGTCTGAGCGCTCCGTTGATGCTGTTTTTGGCGATAGCGATGTTCTTACTAAGGCCAGGCAGGTAAGTCAGTTGCGTACTCAGATTGCTGGTAAGAAGAATGTGGCTCTTGATTGCGAGCTTACGGTTGCTAGTCTCGCTGGAGTAGATCAGACCCTTGTGGTGGTCGAAGATGTCAGTGAAAAAGTCAAGCTCGAGAATTTGCGAAAAGACTTTCTTCAGCTGCTCTGGCGCAACCTTGGTGAGCCCATACTGAAAGTAAAGCAGATGCTTCTAGGTATTGAGGTAAAGACAGAAAAAGAACAGGGGCGCGTGCAGAAATTTGTACTTAACGCTAATCGGCTATTGCGTTTGCTCGACGAACTGTTGCGCCTAGAAGAGCTAGCACCGGGTAAGTTAGTCGGTGCTATGGTGCCGACCAAAACAAGCGATTTAGCCGACTCGGCCATTGCCTCGTTGGTTGACTATGCCCTGAATCAGGGTATCAAATTAGAAGTACAAGTGGTACCACTAATGGTATTAGCTGATTTCGAGCGGGTGGTGCAAGTCATAGTTAACCTTATATCGAATGCCATTAAGTTTTCGTTCAAGGGTGGAACTGTTCTGCTGCGTATAGTGCCAGATCATGGTCAAGTGGAATTTAGCGTAATCGACAATGGCCGCGGCGTGCCGCTAGAAAAACAAGCGCAGATTTTTAAGGCCTATGGGCAGGCCAACGCCAGTGACGCGCGGGTTGGTACTGGATTGGGGCTTGCTATTTGTCAGTCGATAATTGAGGCCCACGGCGGAACCATTGGTGTAGAAAGCCGAGAGAATAAAGATAATCGCGGTGATGGTGGTAGTCGATTCTGGTTTAAATTGCCAGTCTTAGAGGTGCCGCTTGAGCAATAGATTGCAAGTTCTAAAGTCTAGTGTGGCTAAACAGGCTATAGCTTTGGCTGTTTTGGTATTTGCTGGTAATGTCTTGTTGCTCTTTACTATTTTGGGTTTGTTCTCTAGGTTCGAGGAGAGTCTGCGGCAAGAACAAGAAGCTCGTCAGGTAGTAGCTTGCTTGTTGCAGTTTTCTTCGGCCACCCAGCTTGCCACTTTTACCTTGATTGAGCGCACTCGCACTGAGGACAATTCACAAGAGCGTTATTCTTCTATCTTTTTAGGATTGCCTCGTATTTTTGCTGAGTTGAAGCACTCTTTGCGAAACCGACCTGAGGACGATAGTCGCTTAAACGCTCTCTCTCTAGCTCTGGATCAAGCGATCAGTTTGGTCCATAAAGTTGAAGTAAGTTATTGGCGACAATATAGTCCGGGTCGCAAACAAATACATATCGGCTATTGCACTGAGCTTATTAAAGTTACCAATACTATTAGTGATTTGTTGACAGTACTGGATGATAAGTATCGTGGTATGGCCACAGCTGAAAACAGTGTAAGTCTTTTCACAAGCGCTTCTTTGGTCAATATTTTACTTCTTGCTTTGCTCGTAAATACACTAGTGGTCATCACTAGTTTTCTCTTTGTCGTCGCTTTGCTCATAAGGCGTATCAAATTAATTGCGCAAAATACCATAAATATTGGTTTGGAGAATTCGACGGTACCAAGTTCTATGTCTATTTCTAGGTCTGGCTCTAGGCCTGGCTCTAGCCGGAGAGCTAATAAGGATAGTAATGATGAACTGGGAGCAATCGCGCTAGAGTTCAGAGAGTTAGCAGAGCATTTAAATTCTGCCAAAAGTAGCGAAGCTTTGGCTCTAGAGCATGCCGCTGACTTTATTTGCTTGCTTGATCAAAAAGGAATTTTACTGAGAGTATCTGAGGCAAGCGCAAAACTGCTTGGCTATCCAGTTGCTGATCTCGTTGGCCGGCGGCTTAATTCTATTGTCGAGCCGGGTGCAGCTGAGGCGCTTGCGCAGGCCCTCAGGTCGCTCGTTCAAGTTGAGTCGCCCCTTAGCTTTGAAAGTCGGATCATCAAAGGTACGGGGGAGAAGCGCGATTTTGCTTTCAGGGCAAAATTGAGCCCTGACAAGACAATTGTTTGCGTTGCTAATGACGTCACCGAGAAGAATCAACTAAATTCGAAGATTCGCGAGAGCGAAGAGCGCTTCAGGACTATTCTCAACAGCTTGCCTCTGATGGTCGTGGGGTTGAGTCCGTCGGGACAGATAACCGCTGTTAACGCGTATGGTGTGGCTCTGTCTAGGTATTCGCAAGAAGAACTTTTGGGGCAGTCGCTTGAGCACTTATTCTCCGCGCCAGAGGAGGCGAAGCTAAGTTCCAATACTGGCCTTAGCGCATCACCATCATCTTTACCTGGTGTTGATGAACTTGTTTTGAATCGCTTAGAAGGTGTGCAATTAACGCAAAAGCTCCGGCGCAAAGATGGCACCTACGTGTCTGTGGAGCTTGTTCTCGGCAACTACGCTGATGATGGTATTGCGGAACAGAAGAACAACAAAGAATCGGATCGGAGAGCTGATAAGAAGAGTCTAGCCTTTGTGCGCGACGTTTCTGTGCGTGAGCAGATCGAGATAGCCAAACGAGATTTCGTCAATATGATTGGTCACGATCTGCGCTCGCCACTCATGTCACTTTCGGCTACGTTGAGCTATATTTCTAAGGCCACAAGTTTGCCGGCTGTGGCTGAGGCCGAGAAGGTATTTTATAGTCTCATTGCCCTTACTTCAGACTTCTTATACTTGGGCCGACTAGAGGCTGGTGAAGAGCATTTAGGTATAACTCAAACTACCTTTTCTTCTTTGATAAATAGCTTGGTGCAAGCGATTACCGCCAGTGAACTTACCAGACCGCTCGTTGGTAATTTTGGTAGTACTGCTAGTAGCGCTGCTAGTGGCGTTGATAGCTATACTCCACTCTCTATCAATCAACCGGCTGGCGACTTTGCTTTGTCTGCTGACGTAGAGTCGTTAAGCCAAGCCATCATGCACCTGTTAAGTGTATTGTGCTCGGCTGGTTCTTCACAATCTCAGTACGTTATTGACTTTCGTCATCAGCCTTATGGCTTAGAGGTTTTGATTGTTGGCTCGGGCTTGAGTCTGAGCTCATCAATACTGGATAGTTTGTCTCAGGGTTATGTGTCATTTTCTCAAGCCACAGGTAATTTACGCAGTGGGCTCAGCCTTGGCATAGCCATTGCCATTTTAGGTAGGCACGGTTGTAGCCTTAAGCAATATCAAAGCAATAAGCAACAAGGTTTTCACATCTTGGTGCCCTCGCGCTAATCAGCTCAATAGCTTCCGTACTAGATTTAGTTTCTTGTTCTAGTTTTAATTCTAGTTTTGGTTTTATTTCTAGTTTTATTTCTAGTTCTGGGCTTTAGGAGTCTTGACGCTGCTTGCTGCCGTGCTTGTTACCGGAGCGGTTTTGGCAGTCGCGTCAGACTTTGTAGTAGTGTCAGATTTTGTAGTAGCAGATGGAGTCGCGCTAGCGGTTTCGGTTAGAGAGAAAGCCCCTGTTGCTACGGCCTTTTTGAATTCATCAGTTAACTGAATGTCGGCGTTTTTACGATGTTGGGTCATCCAGTCTATCTCTGCTTTTTCTTTGTTCTTAGCAGAGATCATTTCTTCTAAGGGCTTCTTCACTTCAGCTAGAGGAATGTCACCAGCTGTTTGTCTTTCAGTTACTTTGATTACGTGATAGCCGAAATTAGTTTCAACTACTTCTGGCACAACCTGGCCGGCTTTGACTTTGCCTACTGCCGCCATAATCTTTAATTGGTCCGG
Source organism: uncultured bacterium (assembly GCA_913063055.1). GTDB lineage: Bacteria > Cyanobacteriota > Vampirovibrionia > Obscuribacterales > Obscuribacteraceae. The sequence goes on along the minus strand of CAJXZK010000082.1, from coordinate 16,383 downwards.
TCCATTGACTGTGGCAAGATCCATATAACCAAGATCGCCGCCGCTTTTGGCCAGGCGGGCCGGTTCGTCTTCAGTGTAGTTGTCCGCTAAAGTTTTGAAATCGGCCCCTTTTAGAGCTTGAGCCAAGTAGTCTTTAGCTTTGTTGTATTGAGCTTGCTTAATTACTTTGACTTCGTTATCGAGGTCGGCTCCTTTCAGTTCAGGCTTCTGCTCTTGGAGTTGTGTTCTCACACTTTTGAGAGGCCCGGCATCAACTGCCGGTGCTGCTACCACAATGTGAGATAGTCGCACGCGCTCACCGTGCTTTAGGCGGCCTTTATTGGCTTCAAATTCTTCTTTTACTACTTTTTCGCTAGCGGCCGGGGCTGCTTTGGCTATGCTCTCCAGCATCATCTTGATCATTTGCGAAGAAATTATCTCTTCGCGAATTTGGTCAGGTGTTTCACTGGCATTGTTTACGTATTGTTTGAATCTTTTAGTTTCTTTGATCTGAACGAAGCTATTGGCTGCCTTCTGATAGAAGCCTGCTTTATGCGCTTCTTTCAATACGATTTCGCGGTTAATTAGTTCGCTCAATAGCTGGCTTTCAATTACTTTTGTGCCGCATTTAAAAGCCAGGCCAAGCTCTAATACTTGCTGGTTAAATTGGGCTTCGGTCATATTTCTTTCTTTGAGGAAGGCCGCAAGAGGCTTGCCGTCAAGGGCTTGAGCCGAATGAGCCGACTCAATCATTTTCTTTTTCTCTTCTGGCGTCAGAGTCAAGCCCATTTGTTTGGCTTGTGCTAAGAGTGAACCCATCTTCTCTGGTTGCATTGCAATCATCGATTGCAGTGAAATTATGGCTGCTTGATACTCTTTTTTGAAGCGACTGACTGTCACCGGTGATCCATTTACTGTGCAAATGATCATGGTGTCTGGGAGCTTGACTAAGTTAACTCCGGCAACAGGCTTTAATTGGGGTAAGTCGCTAAGTACTGCCGGGAGTGATCCACTGGCGGCAGATTTAGCATTATCGCCTGGGTTGCCGCCTTGGGTGCTGCCTGTCTGTGGGCTGCTTGTTTTGTCGGTAGTATCGCTAGAAGTCTCAGGTTTCTTTTCGCTCTGGCAGCCGGCTATTGCAAGAGAAAGTGTCAGCGCCAACAAGACGTTCAAATTGTTGCTGTTTCTTTTGCTTCTATTACTTGCGCTATTCACAGTACTGATATCCTCTTTTGACATTTTAGGCTGGTTTGGCGTGAACATTTGCCACCATGGCACCGAGAAGTTCTGCCAGCAAATCGAGTTGATCTTCTGGATCATCACCTTGGGACTTTACGAGAATGTATGGACTTGAACCTTGACCACCAGCGATACCTGGTTTGCAGGTAGTGCGGTTTGCCAGATGTTTCGGCAGGCCATTTTGAATTGGAATCCACTGTTGTAGGCGGAATGGTACGTACAAGCGCAGACCTTGCATGTCTGGCTTGATCGATTGTACGTTGGCAGAGCTTGCCACTAGTCTTAGTTTTACCACTTTGGTCAATTGCTCAGTTTCTTTTGGAATGGCGCCGAAGCGGTCACGCCATTCGTCAAGCAGCATAATCAGTTCGCGGTCGGTTTTGACATCAGCTAGTCGTTTGTATTCGATCAGGCGTTGTTCATTGTCTTCGATGTAAGACTCAGGAATGAAGGCTGTGACGTTGATATCAACTGCAGTATCAGCTTCTTGCACAACTGCCTCGCCCTTGAGTTCAGCCACTGACTCTTCAAGAATTTTGCAATAGAGTTCGAATCCCACTGAAATCATGTGACCATGCTGTTCAGAGCCGAGAATATTTCCCACGCCTCTGATTTCCATATCGCGTAAGGCGATTTGATAACCCGAGCCAAGCGAAGTAAATTCGCGAATTGCTTTCAATCTTCCTTGGGCTTGCTCTGATAGAACTTTTGATGGAGTGTACAAGCAGTAGGCATAGGCCTGGGCATCTGAACGGCCAACGCGACCACGGAGCTGATACATCTGGGCGAGGCCGAGTTTGTCAGCATCATTGATGATGATGGTGTTGACGTTGGGAATATCTAGACCAGATTCAATAATTGTGGTGCAAACAAGGACGTCATATTCATGGGCAAAGAATGCCAACATGACGTTTTCTAGATCGCGCTCATTCATCTGGCCGTGGCCAATAGCGATGCGTGCTTCTGGAACTAGTTGCTTGACTTCAAAGGCAATTTGCTCGATGTTTTCAACGCGGTTGTGAACAAAGTAAATTTGTCCGCCACGCTCCATCTCGTGCAGAATGGCCGTGCGCACTAAAGGCAATTTGTATTCGCCCACGAAAGTTTTAATTGGTGCGCGGTTGATTGGCGGCGTGTTAATTTGCGACATGTCGCGAGCGCCAGATAAGGCCATATATAAAGTACGCGGAATAGGAGTGGCTGACATGGTCATAACATCAACCATTACGCGCAGTTGTTTTAGCTTTTCTTTGTGGGCAACACCGAAGCGTTGCTCTTCGTCGATGACAACCAGGCCGAGGTCTTTGAAGGCAATATCTTTTTGCAGCATACGGTGGGTACCGATTACTACATCACACTCACCAGTGCCCAGTCTGCGCGCTACTTCTCTTTGCTCTTTTGCCGTACGGAAACGCGAGAGAAGACCGACTTTAATTGGATAGGGAGCAAAGCGCTCAGCCATGGTGTTGTAGTGCTGTTGAGCCAAGATAGTGGTAGGCACGAGAACTGCCACTTGCTTGCCAGACATCACTGTCTTGAAGACACCACGAATGGCCACTTCTGTTTTGCCGAAACCAACGTCTCCGCAAATAAGTCGGTCCATTGGTTTGGCTGATTCAAGGTCGCCTTTCATGTCTTGAATGGCTTGCCATTGATCTGGTGTTTCTTCATAAGGGAAGGCTTCTTCCATTTCGTACTGCCATGGTGTATCAGGCGTACACTGGAAGCCTTCTTGTTTAGCTCTTATAGCGTACAAATTGACCAGATCTTCGGCCACTTGCTTAACTGATTTTTTGACGCGCCGTTTGGTTGATTCCCACTCGGCACCGCCTAGACGTGAAATTCTCGGTGGGTTGTCTCCAGCTCCGCGGTAGCGGGAGAGCAAGTTGATTTGATCGACAGGCACATATAGTCTGTCGTCGCTGGCGTAGGCAACGCTGAGAAATTCGCGCTGTTGTCCGTCGACGGTCATCCGTTTGACGCCTTCAAATTGGCCGATGCCGTGCTTCATGTGCACAACGTAGTCGGTTACTTTTAAATCGGCGACGGAAGTGAAGCGCTCGTAGTTCTTCTCTGCTACTGGTCTTCTATAAACTGTCGGTTTGCGCTTGACGCCAAACATTTCAGCGTCAGTACAAGAAACTAGCTCGACATCCTTTAGTTTGAAACCGTGGGTGAAGCCGTGCCGGCAGACCATTACAACAGGCCCAGAGGGCTGGTTCTGGTTTTGATTTAGGCTCGGGTTTAGACCTTGGCTCTGGCTTAGTTTGAGATCGTCCAGGCTAGGCATTTGGCCGGAGAGAATATCATCTAAAGACGATATTGAAAGCGATGGTGGCTGGGCTTTGCCATTGTTAGCGCTTCCTGGTCCTGGGGCACCGCCTGATGCTTGGGCGCTATCGTCGAGGGGGAGAATATGGGTGTCGGCTTTATCATCACTTTGGGAGAGATAGACAGCAGGAATGTCCCACTCTTTCATGATGCCTAAAATGCGCTGAGGCTGCTCTGTTGAAATCAGAACATTCAAGCCTTCTTTGCGCCAGCTTCTTACTTTTTCAGCCATGACATCAATTTGATTGCCAAAGCGCTCGACTGGTTGACAGTCAAAATTGATAACTGAATTAGCAGCATTAGAATTGCTAGTATCAGCTCCATCTAATGCCATTGGCAAGGTGGAAACATAAATGCGCTGGTGGCGTTTAAGCTGCTCAGTTATTTCACGGGCGCTGAGGTGAAGCGGGCGTGGCAGAGGCAGCAAACGACCAGTTTCTAGCCCTTCTTTGAAGGCAGCATCAAGCTTCTCTTGGTAGGATGAAAGAGCGGCTAGCAATGTGTCCCATTCGTCGAGCACAATCAGGCTGTTATCTCTGATGTAATCGCATATGGTGGCAAGCTTTTCGTGAACGTAAGGTGCGTAGTATTCTACTGATTCGGGGTAGCGACCGGCTCTAAGTGCTTCTAAGTCGCTTTCCATGACGGTCATCAGTGTTTCGGCCGATGATGGATCTAGAGTCTCGGCTGCTTTTTCTGTAACGGCTCTGAGGGTATCGACTAGCTTGATGCGAGCCTCTTCGCTTTGATCGGCGACAATCCACCAACGAGGCACAATAACACAGCTCTCAAGCGATTCGATCGATCTTTGCGTATCGGTATTGAAGACGCGCATCGATTCGATTTCATCACCAAACAATTCAATTCTAAATGGTGAGCCGCAAGATGGATAAATATCGACAATGTCACCGCGCACGCTAAATTCGCCACGCAAGGTCACTAATGATTCGCGTGAATAACCTAAGTTAGCTAGTCTGCGAGCTACTTCTTTAGTATCAATTGTTTCGCCAACATTGAGGCGCAAGCAATTGGCAGTTAATTCTTCGGGTGTAAGAACTCTTTGGCTGAGGGCACGAGCAGTAACTACACAGATAAAAGGCTCGTCTGGCTTTTCTTGGCAGTGGCGTAAGACTTCAAGCTGAGCTGCTACGTTGTCTGGGCTAGAAAGCACTTGCTCGTAGGGCGAGACTTCAGAACTGGGGTAAACAAAAATCGGATATTTGCTTAAGTTGGTCAACTCTTGGTGATAACGGGCACCAGTATGGTTGTCTTGCACAACTAAGAAAATAGCTCGCTTAGTTTCGTGACCCAAAACTGAGAGCACAAGCGATTTAGCTGAATCGGTCAAGCCGGTCAAATTTAGTTCGCCGCTGCTACCCTTGGCCGTTCGAGCAAGGAGCCGCGCATATTGCGAGCTAGAGATAAAAAGCTGGTGCAGTTTTGCTGCGAGGTTACTGTTGCGCGTTAGCATTTTTGGCGGGGTTCCCTTCACCGTATTGCAAATCAGTAAAAATAACGCTCGAGCGAGCCATATCTTGCCGATTTGGGAAAAAGGCATTTTACCATTTTGACCAAGCCGCTGGCTCTACGTGTAACGGGCTCTAAAGGGTTACATCTTGTATTATTGCTTTCAAATGCAATTGGAGGCAAAAGTGCAAAAACGAGCAGGCTTAACTCTATGCCTGGTCTTGGCTATTACTTCAACCCTCAGTCTCTCCGCTTTACTAGTGAAGGCTGAAGGTAGTCGCTATCGTCCAGATACCGTTGCGCATATGCAGCAAGGCATCAAGTTTTTGCGGGCAAAGCAGTTAGACCAGGCCCGTAGCCAGTTCGAAACTGTTATCAAGATGGAGCCTTCTATTCCTGATGCCTACAACAACATTGGTCTTTCTTACGCCTACGAGAATAAAGTCGATAAGGCCATCCAGTACTACCGCAAAGCCCTTGATATTGAGCCGCTTTATGTGCCAGCTCTGAATAACCTTGGCCTTGTGCTTTACTCGACTGGTAAGGCTGAAGAGGCCCTCTATTACTGGCGATTGTGCCTTAAGATTTCTGGTGGCCAAGAGCCCGAATTGCACTACTATGCCGCTAATGCCATGCGAGATGTGGGTCAGAAGAAAGAAGCTCGTGAAAACTATTTGATTGCCATAAAGCTCGACCCCTCCCATGCCGCGGCCCATAGCGGGCTTGCCGCCCTCGATTTGAGTGAAGGGCGGTTAGATGAAGCTTTTGCTGAAGTAAACAAGGCCATTAAGCTGAAACCTGATTCTGCCTTTAGTTATTATCATCTCGGCTTAATTGAGGAGCGTCGTCACAATGTGGCGGCGGCGATTAAGGCCTACGAGACTTCGCTTAAATATGAAACAGTCAGCAAATACGCCCAAGAGACCAAGAATCGCATAGCCAAGCTTAATGGCACTGCACCTGCCTCCGGCAATCTGGCTCAGGGGCAATTTAATTCTGGGCAAGACGACCAACAGGGCCAGGGCGATGATGACGGTCGTTCCGAGATGCAGGGCTCAATGCGGCAAGCCGCTCGCGAAGCCATGAAGCGCCATGCTTGGGCCGAGGCGGTTCACGATTTTGACTCGCTTATTAGAACGGGTGCTGGCGAAGATCCGATTGTGCTCAATAATTTGGGCTATTGTCAGGCCAACTTAAATCAGTTAGCGAAAGCTGTAGAGTCTTATCGCAAGGCTTTGATGATTAAATCCGATGGCTTCCCCGAGGCTCAATTCAACCTGGGTATGGCTTTGCGGCGCATGGGTGACAATGCCGGAGCTGAGGCGGCTTTCCGCAAGGCAATAGATGATTCAAGCCTGCGCAAGAAGACCAATCCGCTGGCCCAGAATATGTTGGGAATTATTTTGCGAGAGCGCGGCGACTACAACGGAGCTGACCGGGCTTTTCGCAAGGCTATTTTGCAGTCAGGTGGGGACGTGCCAGTGGCTCACTATAACTTGGCTGTTTTACTTGAGCGCATAGAACGCAGTCGTGATGCTGTTTCTGAGTACAAGACTTATCTCAAGTTGGCTCCTCGGGGCAAAAATGCTACCAATGCCAGGTTGCGCTTGAAGCGACTGACTGGAATGTAGTAAGCGCTCTTTGCTCTTTGCTTTGGGTTTGATACTTACTATTTGCATCCTTTTGTCTACTTAATAGGGTTCTTTGCTCTGGTTGTTAGTAAGTTTATGGTGAGTTTCTGTTCATTTACTCTGTACATATAGAAATGGTTGCCAACAGAGTTGCAATCCTTATAGTAAAATTCGGAAATGAGTACTGTAGAAAGCGATATCACAAAGGCCGTCAACGAGCCGGTTAATCCTCCTGTTGAGCAATCGGACATGCCCAGCGCCGAAGCGGTAGAAGCCGTTTGTGCTGTGGCGTCTAAGCGTGTGGTTTCGCCAGTTCAGGCCAATAAGACTCGTGTGGCTGTTTTGATGAGTGGCGGCGTTGATTCCAGCGTTACAGCCATGGAAATGATCAAGGCTGGCTATGATGTCATTGGTGTGACAGGCTGGCTGATTAAGTCTGGTAGCCGTTGTTGTGATACTGGAATGGTTGATGCTGCTCGAGTATGCGAACAATTGGGCATCGAACATCACGCCGTAGATTTGCGTGAGATGTTCAAGGCCGAAATTATTGATCAGTTTCCGCAGTCTTATGCTCGAGCTAAAACTCCCCTGCCATGCAGTGTCTGCAATACATTAGTGAAGTGGGGCGCTCTATTGCGCTATAGTCAGAAAATTTTGCAAGCCAGATACATTGCCACTGGGCATTACGCTCGGGTGGTTGAAACTGAAGATGGCTTTAGATTGGCACGGGCAAAAGACCCACGTAAAGACCAATCATATGTTCTCTGGGGCCTGACTATGGAGCAGCTCAAAGCTACTCTGCTTCCGCTTGGTGATTTCAGCAAAGATGAGATTCGTGCCCTGGCCGATGAGGGTGGTTTGGTAACTGCCAATAAGCCCGATAGCCAAGATCTCTGTTTTATTCCGCGCGGCACTACTACTCAACAGTATCTCGGCAATTTCTTAACTGCTGAGCCGGGGCCGATTGTACATACGGTCACAGCTGAGATGCTGGGGCAACATCAAGGTACTTTCAATTACACTATTGGCCAGCGCAAAGGTCTTGGTATCGCTTATCACGAGCCTCTTTACGTTACTTCTATTGACCCCGACACTAGAACTGTCTATGTCGGGCCGCCAGAGGCTTTGCTCCGTAAAGAATTAACCGCCTCGGCAGCCAATTGGCTAATGGAGACACCACCGGTGGAACCATTCGAAGCTTTGGCAAAAATTCGCTATAACTCTAAAGCTGAACCCGCTACTGTTTACCCTTTGCCTGATGCTCAGGTACGGGTGGTTTTCCATGAGCCACAACCTGCTATAACTCCAGGACAAGTACTTGGTATATACGACTTGACCGATACCTATATCCTTGGTGGCGGTTGGATCGACTGAATCTTGGTCGAACTCTAAATTCTCTCTATTTGATTGAAACCGAGTGGACTGAAACTCAGTCGTTGCGCGGTTGCCATTTATATTTTATAATAATGCTCGGTGCTATGGGTGGTGGCTAGTTATTTGCTTTCTCTCCCCTGGCATCTTGATGCAAATACTTTGATACTAGTACCGTAGTGCTAATACTGTACTTTTAGTACTTAATGTGGGGGACTGCCGCTTGTTCGACAGCTTAAATTTGATAGGGCTTGAGAAAGCAACTGGCGCTAAATTTGTTGCTCGCCTGTTACCGGTTTTGCTGGCTCTTACATCGCTGGTTTTCGTACCTGCTGATGTTCAGGCTAGAAAACATGCCAGCACCTCATCTAGTCATTCGGCTCGTTCGTCGGCTAGTAAAGGTCGCAGCGCTAGATCAGCATCGACTTCAAGAAGCTCCAGGTCGACAAGAGCTGCATCGACACGAGTAAGCAGTGGTCGCTCCCGTTCAAGCAGAGTGGTGGCAAGTTCGAGAACTAGTTCCCATGGTCGTGCTGGCAGGCATGGTCGTGGTCATGCTGTAGCGGTTCATTCAACCAAGCACCATCATGTGGTGGCACATGCTGCACCAAAGCCTCGCTATGCTTATCCGATTGGAATTTTTATGAGGAATGCGCCAAGCTTTGATACCTCTCCTCTAGACGCTCAAAATGCTAACGCCATTGCCTCTGCTTTTGATAGTGGCTCTGCTGATGCCTATGCTGCAAGGGTTCTGGTGCGTGCCGGTGTCGTCAATTATCATCCCCTTCATGGTGGCATTTTCTGGCGTAGAGAACCGGTCAAATATATTGTTATGCATTCCACCGAGACCGGTATTCCAGTTTCGGCCACTCGAGTGATTGATAGCTGGAGTTCCATGGGTCTTCGCCACCCTGGCGCTCAATATGTAGTTGATCGCGATGGCACCATCTTCCAGGCGGTTGATCCAGATCTTGCCACTGTGCACGTCAATATTTTCAAAACTCTTCCTGGTATCAATAACGACAACAGTATCGGCATTGAAATTAACCATACTGGTTCACAAGGCTACCCTCAAGCGCAGATGCGTGCTGTCACTCGTTTAGTGGGCTATTTACAGAGTCGCTACAATGTCGAGAACGAGAACATCATTACTCACCGTTACGCTCAGCAAGGCGACCATACTGACCCTGTGAATTTCGACTGGGATGGCTTTATTGCTACTAAAAATAGTTTCCGCAATCAGGCTATTGCTTATCGCTCTAATAAGATCAAAGACGAGTCAAGGCGTTGGAAACATGAAGTGGAAGTGCCTGTTAATACTTACATGAAGCCTCACACTCAGTTAAGCAAACCAGCTTCATTGCCTAGTGATGTTAGTGCTCCTGCCACTACCGTCAATACAACAACTACTGTTAATTCTGGCTCTGGTGCAACCAGTGCAGCTGAACCAAATGTGGTGCCTGCTTTCGTACCTGCAAGTGTTACTCCTCGTTATGTCCCTGCTACTAAATCTGGAGTTCCTTCGGGGCCTGGTTATAACTCTGGTAATGGCTCTGGTAACGCCTCTGGAGCTGGCATGCGCTCTGTTCGTATTAATCCAGCAACTATCCCGCCTCCTGGTTCGCTGCCAGTGCCTGGGCAAGTGATTGAGTATCCAGTGCCAGAGCCAAGTCAAGCTGATCCAACCAGCAGAACTGCTCCAGCCAGCAAGTCTCCTTCTTCTCAAGCGCCTTCTTCCGGTGCTCCGATCCCTTCCCGCTCGCAATCTCTGCCACCAGAGGGTGCCCTTGGCGCTCCTGGTAATGCTCCCTTGCCTGGCGAGGATATCTAAGGTCTGAGGCCACAAAGGTCTAAGGCCAACTATCGAATCAAGCTTTCTTTGTGGCTAAGTAGAGATTCAATGTGGAAATGAAGACGGTTACGCAATTATTGTGTAGCCGTTTTCGCTTTTTATCAAACGAATGCCATCTATTGTTATTGTTTGTTTTACCGGGAATATCGCTGCTGATATATTCGAGTCATTTTCTTCTGGAGCGAGTGCCTGAGATTTGCTCAGCAAGTCAATGGCGCGCAAGTCTGCTGCTGGGCTTACTCTAAATAGAGTCAGGTGGGGGTTGAATTGTGGGTAAACTTCTTCGTTTTCTTGGAAAGTCGAAAGAGCGGCTCTAATTTCGCTGTCAATGAGCGACACTTCTGGTGGTGGCATTGATGGACGCAGGACAACCACTCGAGCTTTGTCTTCACTGGGCCAGAGGCTAAGATGATCGTAGCTAAGTTCAAAGGCTGAGCGAGTAAGCTTCTGTTTAAGCTGAGTTAGGGTAGAGGCAAGTTGTCTGGTTAACTCTTCTACAGCACTGCTGTTCACCTCGCCTAAAAATAGCCAGGTCATGTGCAGCTTCTCTTTGGGCAAGGCGCGAATTTTGAATTCTATTTGTTGACCTGGCAAAAAGCCAGAGCTGATTTGGCTTGCTCTGGCTTTTGTTATTGCACTTATTCTCTCGGCTTCGGGGCCTTCTAGAAAACTGCCTACGAACAGTCTAGGCATCTTCTTTCTTGGGGAGGGCAGAGCGAATGGCATCTTTGATACCGTCTGGTCCGCCCATGCCTTTGACTACGAAAGCGCTACCAATGGCAAAAGGCAGGAACATCATAACTGTTTGCATTAATGTCAGAGTTGGGAATTGGAAATTTAGAGTGAACAGAATTGCCAGTAGCATCAAGGCGCAACTGCCACCAGTTATGATGCTGCCCCATTTGTTCTTGTAGTTATAAATCATCATGCCAATGCCTGCCAACAGGGGCAGAAGAAACAGTGCTAGACCACCGCCACCACCCATGAGCATGGCAAGAAAGCTGCTGCCAACTTTTACGTGCATAGCCACTAGGATCATTCCTAGTATCAATAAAGCAAAGCCGCCGAAGTAATAGCCGTCTGATTTGTTCAGGGCGGCGCTGCCGCTATTGGCGCCGCTGGTCATTTTGCCGCCACTGCTGTTATTGAGGGCTCCACCTTTGGCATTCTTGCCTGTGGTGGTTAAATCGGTGCGACCAGTGTTAACCAGTTCTACTTGGTCTTTGAGGACTGAGCTCTCAAGCTCGAGCAACTTGCGTTGAATTTCCTCTTCCTTTTTATTCATTGTCTCTTTGCCTTGGCTTTTAAGATTAATCTGCGTGATTCCTAGCATAACATCCCCCAATATACCCACAGTGGGCTTATCTCTTGCAATCTAAATAGAGTGCGTGACTGATAAAAGCTCAAGTAAATGTGGAATATAAGTACTCAAAAGATTCATATTTGTGGTCCTGAGCCGATTTAACCAACGCTATCCAAAAAAATGTATGGCGCTTGATTGATACCACATCTATACTGGAAAAATTAGCATCCAAATTTAAGACTGGTAGCCATGATTAATATTTCTCCTCGGCGCAAGCCAAACCTTACTACTGCTGTCTCTGTAACCCTTTCAGCTCTGAGTCTAATGCTTAGCTGCGTTCAGAGCGCCACGGCCAGTGGTGGCTCCTCTATCGAGAGACAACCCCTGGTGGTTTCCAGTATCGTTCCTGAGACTCAGGCTAATCCTCCCGGCATGGCAGAGGGCTCTGGGGTCTGGGTTAATCTTTGGAATTACCCCAAAACTGATGTTGAGGGCTATTGCCAAAAGCTATACAGCACAGGCATTCGCAACCTTTTTGTGCAGACCTCCCGTAGTACCACAGAGGCCATCACTCAGCCTACCGAGCTTGGTCAACTAATTGAAGCTTGCCATAAGTACAAAATTAGAGTTATTGCCTGGTCGTTCGCCGAGCTTAAAAGCCCAATGGCCGACGCCGACAAAATGATTGTTGCTGCGCGCTTCCGCACACCAAGCGGCGATCGCCTAGACGGCATTGCCCCTAATTTGGAGAACAACCTCAATAAGACTGTTGTCGAAGCCTACAGTAAACATATAAGGGATGCGCTCGGCAATGGTTATCCTATGATGGCCGTGGTCTACAGCCCATTAAACCGCGCCCCGATGGTGGCCCTCACCCCATGGAAGGTTCTGGCCAAATATTATGATGTCATTGCCCCCATGGCCTACTGGAACGGTCGCTATCAGACGGTGGATGCCTACACCTATACCAAGCGTACGGTTGAGCGTGTCAGGCAACTAACTGAGAAGCCAGATGTTGAAGTGCACGTAATTGGTGATGGTATGGGTACTCGGGCTAATGAAATTACCGAGTTCATTCGTGCCTGCCGCGATGTGGGCGCCCAGAGCGCCAGTCTCTATCCCAACCAAAAAACAACCGAAGAGCAGTTCGGTGCCATGTCTCGCTATTCCGATTTAATGCCAGCCAACGGTCGGCACCGCCTCGAAGTATTGAGAACCCTATTGTCCCGTGGAGTTGTTGCCAGCCCTCCCACTTTTGACCCAGCCAAGGCTCTCAGCCGGGGCGAGTTCATGAAAGTTGTGGCTCATGGCTTGAAAGTACCTAACATTAATGACAGTTCTGAGGCTTTTGGTTACTTCAAGCGCCTTGGTGTCGTAGATGTGGTTGCTAGTGAATTTCCTGAGATGGCGGTCGACGATGATTTAATCTCGCCCATTAGTCTGGAAGCCGGTCAGAAGTTTGTCACTGTGGCCAAGAAGGCTGTGATAAGTCAGGCCAAGGCCCATCATGCCAAGGGTCTGTTTAAGGGCAATCCATTCAGAGCCAATCCATTTAATGCTAATCAGGCACAAGCGGCACCGGCCGGTTCAAGCTCTAGCACTTACCTTTCAATGAATCGCCCCACTCGAGTGGATAGGCTCTTTGTTGCCCCAGTGTATGCCGCTGGAGAAACTAAGCTGTTGTCGCCAACTGACGTCAAGTACAGCGGCAAGCAGCATCACATCAACTACTTGGATGCCGCCCAGCTATTTGAAGACCTAAATCAGTAAAAATGAGCCGTAAAAATCGTTTTCTGCGATTATGGTTATAGCGGCTCTCAAGCCGGGTAGGAAATTATCGGAACACCGTATCGTCGACTACTCGTTTGGCTCATTTAATGAGCACTCTGCTTTAAACAGCGTCAGGGATATTTCTTTTGAAGTTGATTTAGATCTTCGCGAATCCTACAGGCCAGTGAGCTTGTAGGATTTTATGCTTGATTCTTCGTCAACCTGAGCATGTTTGAAACTGTTTGGAGCAATTAACTGGCTGGTGCCGCTATCGGATGTTTTATTTATCCCTTCGTTTCGGAGGATAGTTATGCTAGTAACCGTAACTGGACGCAATATTGAACTAACACCCGCTCTCAAGGAGTATTTGACCGAGAAGTTGCAGCGAGCCCAAAAGCATTTTGATCACAAGCTCGATTGCACAGCTTTATTGAGTGTGGCGAAGAACCCTTCCATTGCGAAGAGCCAGAAGGCGGAAATCACAATTAAGGTCAATGGCAACGTCATTCGGGGTGAAGAAGCCACCGAAAATATGTACGCTTCTATTGATTTGGTTGCCGACAAAATCGAGCGACAATTGCGTAAATACAAGACTCGACATTACACCAAGACTGGGAAGGCTAAGGAGTACGACGACGAAAGCCCAGAGTTGTCTGATGATGATGATCTCGAGCCAATTGATTTCAATGTTGGAAAGGAACCAGCAAATGGTGCTGATGTTCGACCGAAGATTGTGCGTTCTAAGCGCTTCCCTCTCAAGCCGATGATGGCCGATGAGGCGTGCAAGCACATGGACCTTCTTGGTCATGACTTCTTTATGTTCATCAATTCGGAGACCAATCACGTCAATACGGTCTATCACCGTCGCGACGGCAATTATGGGTTGATTGAGCCGGAGGCTTAGTCTTCAGCCCTGAATGGGTTTCACAGGGCGCTACTTCGGTGGCGCCCTTTTGATTTAACACTCATTGGTGATGATATGACATTTGAATTCGATTCGGATTTAGAGTTGCTTGCCAAGGTTGCTACTAACTGTAGGCACCATCGTTTAGTCTTGCTCGCGGCACCGATTGCTGTTTTAGCTACTTCATATTTATGTACCAGTGCATGTGCAGCCGCGGACGATTATTCAAGAGGGCTTAATAACAGTGCTGTTCAACTAATAAACAGGAAAGACTACCCGCCGGCAATCAGCAAATTAGAAAGTGCGCTGAAGCACGAGCCCGGTTATTCAATAGCAATTAGGAACTTGGTTACAGCCTACAATTGTTCCTTTGAACAAGAACCGAATATGGAGCCAGTGCAGAAAGTAATTTACTTGCTCAAAGCTTTTTTGCTAGATCCGAGTTGTATAACTACGCAGCTAAATCTGAGTAAAGCAGTAGCTTCGTATCGAGAAAGTTTCAGCAATTCTTTCATTTCTCCGAGCAATGATGACGAGAAAAAGAGACTCGTGGAGCTGGATTCGAATTTGGAACTTTGTACGAACGTTGTACCGACTGAGTCGAGTAGTTCTTTAAGAAAAGTTTTTGCTGGTATCTATCGCTTACGCGGAGCAGAGTCAAAGTATGCTCGTCAGAAGCACATGGCTAGGATGGAGAAAGAGCGAGAGAATGCCGATTTTTTACGTCAAAATATTCGTCAACTGCAGGACCTATCGAAAGGTGTCCCTCCGCCTCTCGTGCGCCCTGCTGTTGAACCCTCTGCAGCTTTTGCCCTGTCTTCGAAACTTGAACCAACTGTTGATCTTAGTGATTATCTAGTTGACTGTGAGTCGAAGATTCTAAGCAAATGGTCGCACGTTAATAAGCTATCGAATACCGCTTTCGCCCCTCGCGTTGCTCTGAAAGTCGATCGTGATGGCAAGATCAGCGATATTCGATTGGTTGCCACATCTGGCTCTGCGGCTGTTGATCTAGCTGCGTTAAAGGCCGTTGAGAGAGTGGCATCTTTTAAACCGTTGCCAGATGGTGCTAAGGATATTGAGACTTTAGAATTTTCCTTCAATGGAAAAAAGGGAAGTGGTGCTTGGAAGTAACAAGTTTTTGGCACCATAGGCGAAGCTTGTTTTATGGAGGCAGTTGTTGCTTGCTGTTACTTCTGCTTTGCTATTCTTCTGCCTTCTGTGCCGAGAATTCAACTAATGCTATTCCGAAGAAATACGTAGCAGCTGTGATTAAGTGTGAGCAACGGCTCAAGCTAACACCGGATGATCTGGCGCTTCGTAAGACTCTTGCTGGTCGTTACATCAAAATTGCCCAATCTCTAAAATCTGATCCATATGAGGCAATTAAGTTTTTGCATAAGGCTGACTTGTTAGATCCCGACAACCCTTCTGTATCGAAGAATCTAGATTACATGATTGAGAAGATGGGCAAAGATCCACGATCATTCTCTGACCGCGCTGAAATTGCCAGGCTGGCCAGAAAAAAGGCCGATTTTGACTCGGCTATTAGTGAGTACTCGCAAGCACTGCTCCTTAAGCCGAGCGGTCCGATACACGAACTGCTTGGAGATATCTATCGTGTGCGCGATGAAAATGACAAGGCCATTGAGCAGTATATAAAAGCTCAAAGCTTCGGTAATTCAAAAGGTCTTGAAGTTAAGCTTGGTCAAGCCTATCAGGCCAAGAAAGACATGGTAAGCGCTGTGGCTGCCTACGCCAAAGCTACCGCTATGAAATCTGATGATCCACTTGAGCAAGAGGCCCTTGTTGCTGGTTGGGAAGAAGCCCTTAAGCAAGTCTTGCATCCTGAATCAATAAAGTCATTGGAGTCGTCGGTTCAGCCTCTATTAGACTTTAGCGAACTTTCAAATCGCATTAAAGCTGCCTGGGTGCCACCGAAGAGAGCCGATTTTAAGACTGCAAAACTAACTGCGAAGTTCTTTGCCGGTGGTGGCATTGCCGATTTGAAAATAGTTACCTCATCGGAAGATTCTACTTTCGATCGCTCTGCTCTAAGGGCTATGGAGCGTCTGAAGAAGACTGGCCATGGCCTTGTGCTGCCAGCATCTCTTGGTGATGGGTCTATTTGTTCAATTGAGTTTCAGCATATTATTGGCGGTCCGAAGATCGTGTTAGTCTCATTTTGAAAATAGTTGTATATGCAACTATTTCTTCGATCTGAATTGCCCCAAGGGTGAGGGTTCTGTTTTTGAAAATAGTTGTATATGCAACTATCCGTTCACGATGGCATGGTCGCGAAACTCAACTTGAATAATCATCTTGTAAACCTCAAAACACCTTAATCGCTTGGCAACATTTTCGCCTGGCTGTCGTCCACTTATCAACTGACTGACATGCTTTATTCGCGCTTTACTCCATCTTTATTCGAGCTTTGCTGCAGCCCAGCACCGGCGCACTTAAAGATCTGTCTCTTATACACATCTCCGAGCCCACGAGACCGTACTAGATCTCGTATGCCGTCTTCTGCTTGAAA
>CAJXZK010000081.1 GCA_913063055.1 uncultured bacterium | reverse complement strand
TATTGGCTATGACGGCATCGTATTTGCGTCCGACATCAACGGCAACGGTTTGGCCGTCAGCAATCAAGGGCTGATTGTCAGAGGAATTGCGTCCGACCATATCAGCAGCCCAGCCCATTGCTTTCTTCTGCTGAAACTGACTTGGTGCCGGGGCGGTTAGCATGTAGGCACCAGCTAAAGCACCAGCATCGGCAGCAACCTGAAGCTGCTTTCGTATATGAAATCCGTGGACAAAATCTACTGCAATAGAGCCAAGCACTAGCAAACCAAAAATCAAAGCCAACAAGAAGACTGAGCTAAGAGCGCCTTTCTTACTGCGCCCAGCCCTGTTCTTTCTAGTAAGTTTGATGGCAATGGCCTTTGGCTTGGTACTCATTTTTTCTTGCCTTCTTAACAGCATTCACTCACTTGACCAAGGTTTCCATCACCATCATGCATATTTACTTGGGCCTTTTGATGGCTTCTTTGGTAGTTCCTCTAAAAGTTTTTTCTCTAAAAGTTTTTACTCTAAGCGACAAGTTGATTCAGCCACAATTTCAAAGCCTTTACCCAAGCCAAGAATATCGGGCTCAGGAAAATGCCGACAACCATACTCATCAGAAACGAAGTGCACTTTTACAGTAACTGTTGGCGGGTTGGCAGATTCATTAAAGCCCTGGCCACCCAGCTCAAACTGCTTGTAGCTGTTAACCACCCCGGGATAATCTATTGAAGAAACAATCTCGCACCAACGAGCCACAGTATATTTAGGGTCCATTCCGTATGACATTGCTAATTTACGCGCAGCAGTACTAGCCGCTTGCTTCAGAGTGCAATGAATGACATAGGCTTCGCTGGCCTCAATCATCACATAAATGGCGATTACGATTAACGGCACAATCATGATTAGCGAAGCCGTAAATTCAGGCATCATCTGAGCTAACTGAGAGCGATTACGGCGGCCTTGTCTCAAAATCTATACCTATATATAAGTACTCTCAGTAAATGAAGGCGGTGGCTGACGAACTAATGTTTACCTGAGAGCGCAAATTGAGCGGGTCAGGATTCGGAAACTTTGGCAGAGGCGGATCGCCTTGCTCTGGAATGTAAGTACAGATCACAGTGACCGACTCAGGAGCACTAAACATGGCTTTCTTGATCTGCCAACCACCTTCGGGAATAGTGAATTGGGCATTGCTCGCCACCATATTGTCAATGCGAATGCGCGACAGCACTCGATTTTGTTTAGCTAAATCACGTGCGACCGATGGGTCACGAAAATACTCAGCAGCGAGCGCTCGAGAGGCAAGATTAGCGGCCTCAGTCATATTCATACCAATGATGTAAGCGTATGAAATCTCAAGCCAGGCCCAGATTGTCAAAATTATGATGGGCAGCAAAATGCAGGTTGAAACCACAGCTTCAACTAGCACAGCCCCTGAAGAGCGACGCTTCTTTGGCTTTTTGCTTTTACTGGCACCACAAGAGTATCTCAATAAGCACTCCCCCATAACCAGTAAAGATGCCTAGAAGACCATTAAACTCTGTAGGCCGTTGACCCACGACTTACCTTGAATATGCCCACAAAATCAAAAAAAGAACCGAAAGCGACTAGAATAGCTCTCTATGAATAACGAAAAGCAGGCCAAGCCCCACTTAATTCTCCCGGCGGGTACCCAGATAGTCACTCTAGTCGAGTGCCGCGGCTTAACTGGTGAAGCCCTTCGACGTAAGGGTACTGTCGGCAAAATAATCAAGAGTCCAAGCGATAGTACCCATGCCTACTTGATTCAATTTCCTGATGGTGGTCAAATCGGCCTGCACCGCCAAGAAATAGCCATTCGCAAACAGGTACAGAGTCTCAATTTTGATCGCCCGCAAAGTTTAGAAGATGACGCTGACTTGAGCAAGTATGTCATTTACCGCTGCGTTGTTGGCTCAAGGGCGTACGGACTTGAAGTCGACGGCTCGGATACAGATAGGCGCGGAATATACTTACCGCCAGCCGATCTGCACTGGTCACTCTATGGGCTGCCTGAGCAAATCGAGAATGAGGAAAATCAAGAATGTTTCTGGGAACTACAGAAATTTTTGATCTTAGCGCTCAAAGCCAATCCTAACGTACTTGAATGCCTCTACACTCCTCTGGTTGAAGAAGCCTCACCAATAGCCCAAGAGCTGCTCCATGAGCGTTCGCGCTTGCTTTCCAAACTTGTTTATCAAACTTACAACGGCTATATTCTTTCGCAGTTTAAGAAGTTAGAAACTGACTTGCGAGCCCACGGCGAACTTAAATGGAAGCATGTAATGCATCTTGTCCGGCTGCTTTCATCCGGCATTACCATTTTGAAAGAAGGCTTTGTTCCGGTAAAAATTGACAGCAATCGCGAGCGCTTACTGGCTATTCGCAATGGCCAGACTTCATGGGAAGAAGTGAATAGTTGGCGTCTAGAACTACATTCGCAATTTGCTCAGGCTTTTGAGCAAACAAAATTACCAGAGCGACCCGATTATGAGTGGACCAACGATTTTCTCATCCGCGCTCGCCGCGAAATGGCAAAGGATTAAATGGAACCATGCAGTATCCAGCAGAACTATCAGCTGCCGTCAAAAACCATCCTTACAAACTTTTGTTTGCCACAGTTAGTGGAGCACATTTATATGGATTCTCTTCACCAGACTCTGACTTCGATCTAAGGGGAACACACATACTACCGATTGCAAAATTGATTGGGTTTGAAGTACAGGATGAAACTATAGAAGTCTCAAAAATCGATAGAACAATAGAGCTAGACCTGGTGTCCCATGACATAAAGAAATTCTTCTCGCTCATGTTAAAGCCCAACGGCTATGTTTTAGAACAACTCTATTCACCATTAATTGTGCACACAAGCCGCGAGCATGATGAACTGAAAGAGCTTGGGAAGGGCTGTATAACTGTCCATCACAGTCATCATTATTTAGGATTTTCAGCAAATCAATGGAAGCTCTTCGAAAACCTTGAAACTAAGAAGGTTAAGCCATTGCTTTATGTATTCCGCGTTCTTCTGACCGGCATCCACTTGATGCGTACTGGTCAAATAGAAGCTAATTTGAGCATTCTCAACCAACAATTCAAACTTTCATACATTGACGAACTAATCAACTACAAAGCTAATTCGCGAGAAAAAGCGACCTTACCGAACAACGATATTAAGTTCTATGGGGGCGAATACCAGCGTCTGCGCAAGATTCTAGAAGAGGAAACTGCCATTTCAAAACTGCCAATTAGCCATGACCTTAAGCCAGCACTCGAAGATTTATTGATACGACTGAGACTATCAAGTTAGACCATTAAGCGTTCTGTGATTTCTCATAGTTAGCTCTAACTCTGTTGTAGACAAGGTCTGTAGGTTCGTTGAACTTAGAAATTGAGCTCATAAATTCGCGTTGAACATGAAACGGTAGTCTTTCGATGCTTTCGCAAGCTCTGTCAGCAACCTGAAAGGCATGAGCTTTGATTTGTTCAATCATCAGTTCGTTAGCTGCAAGCATTTCGCGAATACGCATTGCTTCAGGATTATTCTTTTCAGATGCTGCTTCTGACCTGGTATCTGACATGGGTTCGGCCTGCAATTCTTGGTGAAACTTGTGGTTGTGGGTAGACTCAACTTTGCTAACTTCGATTTCGTTGTTTTCGATCGCCATGATTAGTAATTCCTCTAGAAATTTGGGGTGTCGCCCTCGCGTGCATAGGTCTATCGACATTAGCGAATTCTTCGACAAGGCTTTTCGTAGAAACCCCATGCTTTTCAGAAAAAACTTTATTGATCTCATGTCGAAGGCTAATGAGTACAATTGGCAGTGCTTTCTCTCGCCTAAGGCTCCGAAGTAGTCAAAATGACAGCTATCGCCCCTGACATGTCTACAATGCAACTGCTCAAGATCGCCAACGACAACCACGTTGGGGCCGTCCAGCTTTCGGAGCAAGATAGGGCATTCTTAATCACTTTGCTCAAAGAGAAAGCCCAAGACGAGCTTGAGTATGGTGAAGAAATCGAATTTGAGAAAGTTCGCCTAGTTCGGCGGGTTACCGGGGCAGTCTCAATTTTCTTTGAAAAAGATGAACCACCTAAGCCAGCCAAGAAGAAAGCATCTGCTGACAAAACCAGTGACTCGACTAGCGAAGGCTAGACCTTAAGCTCTTAGCTTTTGATTCTAGTATTATGGTCTGCGACTAGTCAGAGGGCCCACGACAATGCACACAGCCGAACCAAAGATATCGAGTAAGCGCAGATTGAATATACTCGACTACGGTTTAGTAGTTGTCACCTTACTTTCCGCTGCTGGCTTTGGCCTAGCAAGAGCTGGACACGCTGGGGTTAATCAAGTAATTAAAGGCACTCACAAGGTCAATATTGAGGTCTTCATCACCGGTTTGAAAACCAAAGACATCAATCTATTTAAGGTAGGCGACAAGAGCTCGATCACCATTCGCAACCAACCAGTTCAGCCGCCGATGACCATTGTTAAAGTTGACCATCAACAGAAGCAAGTAGCGTTCCTAAGCCCCGACGGCAAGAAAGCCATGGCTTTTCCTGACCCCGCCAACAGCATCGCCCACGATTTTTATGTCACGGTGCAAGATGAAGCCGACGCTACCGATGACGGTTATGTCATTCGCGGCAACAAAATTAAACTGGGCAATCAGATAGAGCTTGAGGCCTTCAAATATAGGGTGCAAGGGGTGGTGGTAGACATCAATCAGGCACTCTAAATAATGCTTACACAACTCGCTTCTTTTTTTAGTTTCTCCGCTCTCGACAAAACCTGGGGCCAAGCACTAAGCAACTCAGCTCTGCTTGGCTGGTTAGTCGCCTTATTCGATCGTCTCAGGCAAAACTTTGCTCAAAGTGCCATAAGCAAAGCTGGCACCACCTTGCAACAACTGGCTTTTGCCTTAAGCTGTCTGCTCTTTCTCGTGCTCGCCCTCCCTCAATTTGCTAATGACAAAGGCGCCTTAGCTCTTCTTTCAACGGCAGCAATGTTGTTGTGGATTGTCGGCAGGCTGGCTGGAGGCAAGGAGGAGAGACAATTCTCTGTGATTGATGGAATTGTTCTGGCCTACTTAGCGGCTAACATTATTGCCACCTTTTCGTCTCACTATCTGGTGCAGAGCATAAAAGGATTAAGCAAAGTCGCTGTCTATATCATTAACTACTTTTTGCTCACTAGTATTTTGAGCAAGCCCAATAGGCTAAACAAACTAATTCTTTCTGCTGTCCTGGCTGGTTTTGTTGTCAGCTTATATGGTCTATACCAGTACAAGATCGGGGTAGCACCGCTGGCAACGTGGGAAGACCCTACAGTTGAGTCGAAAGGCACTCGCATTTATTCCACCCTCGGTAATCCCAACCTATTGGCGGGCTATCTCATTCCGCTCTTTCCACTAGCACTGGCTCTTGCAGTCAACTGCTGGAAGACTAAAGAGAATAGTGAAAAACTAGGATGGCTAAAGAATACATATATAAGATTGCTGGCGGCATTATTTTGTTTGGGCATGGCTCTAACGATTGCTTTGGCGACAGTGCTAACTGGTAGCCGCGGAGCCTTTCTTGCCCTAGGTGGAATGGCCGCTGTCATTGTCGCAGCCTTATTTTTCTATGTGGTGGCAAAACACAAGAAGTTTATAGCGCCGATTGTTTTAGCACTTGCGCTAAGTGCCGTGGCCGCTGCACTGTTGGTGCACTTCAAATTTCCCAGTTTCGAAAGCCGCATTCTTTCTATCTTTGCTGGCTCAGAACATAGTTCTAATGCTTACCGAATTTATGTTTGGCGCGCCTCGGCCAAAATGTTTATGGACAACTGGTGGTTTGGTGTCGGACCGGGCAACTCAACTTTCCCTTTAGCCTACGGTCTATATATGAAGAGCGGCTTTGACGCCCTTGGTACTTATTGCGTGCCCCTGGAGATTGGCGTGGAGTGCGGCCTACTGGGCCTGCTCTCATCGCTCCTATTGACTGTAAGCCTTTACGCCAGGGCTCACCTCACCTTCTGGCAAAATCCCAATCTTCGCTGGATAGCCTTGGGCCTAACGGCAGCTCTGACAGGTCTAATTGTGCAAGGATTAGTAGACACAGTCTTTTATCGCCCCCAGGTACAGTTTTTGTTCTGGCTAGTGGTGGCTGGCATAACTTCGGTCTCTTTAGCTTCAGAATCATTAACTCCTACACATAAAACCACTTGATTTCATTGGTGGAAGTTAATATTCACCGAGCAAAAACACCATTAAATCCCCCGAAAGACAAGCCCTGAAAAGCATACCAAGCTTTCAGGGCTTTCATTAAGTCGCGCTAATTTAATCTATAATTTCCAGATTAATTGGGAATATAGATAGAAGCCAAAGCTTGGAGATGCTCCAATTGTCAGGCGCTATGGATAAATAGTCTAACTTTCGCCTCATCTTGACGACCGTCAAACATTAGACGACAATAATATAGAGAGATTACTAATCCAGTTCATTCCGTTCCAGTCCAGGCAACCTCGACTAATCTTCAGCGCCAAAGACGAATAAGTCTCCGGGCAATACTCAACAAAGCCGACGAGTCGGCTCCAGGAGGACAGCAAATTATGAAACTTCGACGACAACGAGGGGCCACGCTAGGACTAGTAGCGGCGTGCGTATTCCTCGTAATTCTAGTGGGGGTCGGATTCTTCTTCCTCTCCAAAATCATTGGTGGTGGCAGAGAAGTCGCCAACGCTACCGATGCCGGTGTCTTGAATGTGGCTAAACAAGCCGTCAGAAGAGGTGCTGTTCCACTAACCGGCGGTCTCATTGACGAGTTCGGCGAGTTAACAGAGCCAAAAGACAGCAAAGTTGACCTCGTCACTTACAACCGCCTCGTTGCCCAGGCACTGATTGTAGGTAAGAACGCAGAGACCCTAGGCGGAACTGCTATCGGCCACGCCAACTCTCTCAGAGCCGACGTCAGAACAATCGGTTTAGCCCTCAAAAATAATTTGGCTACAGAGCCTAACTTTGCCGGAGACTTTTCCAGCATTGCCAGCCAGAACAACACAAAAATGTGGGATGGCCCAGCTGTTAAGCTCGTTGGTACAGTTAGCACCGGTTATATGAAAACCGGCAGCTCAACTAACGTCTACTTTGCCAAAAATACTTTAGATGCTTTAGGTGGATGGACTCCTCCGCTGTCAACGCAATCAGCAAAAGGCGATCCTACAGCTAAGTACTTGGCCGGTTACACTCCCTTCAACGTCAACGGCAACCCTACATTCTTGTATGGTGTTCCAGTATTGCCACAAACCAAGCCCCACTTGGTTGACCATGGTCAATTCGTGACAGCTGCTGTTGATGCCGATACTCCGCCAAATGCTTTCCGCACTAACTCCCAAGCCCTTGAAGGCAAATCTGCTGCCATGGGTACCTCAGTTGCTTGCGCTATCGTAGGCGTGATCAACAAGGAGTTCGCTGCAGTTATCCCTAGAGGATTCGTCCGCATCAAAAACGGCGATGATGCTGAGTTGGCTAACGGTGTGATCACAAGCCCAGTCAGCAACGGCAACAACGACATTTTCAACAATGAACTTTATCCTCCAAGCTCTGGCATCTATACTGCCAACTATGGTGGTAGCGGTACTGGTGCCAATGGTGGTGCAGCAGTATTCTCAACCAATCAATCTGAAGTGACCACTGCTCAAGCTAAGTGGAAACAATATGTAGCGACGATGGGTGCCCATCCAAAAGGCAGCCCAATGCTAGATGGTTCGGGTAATCCAGTTCTAGACGGCATGGGCAACCCCCGTGTCAACAACCTCACTGACGAGTCAGGAGCTAACTACGGAGCTGGTGACCCTTATCTCTGGGAAACTCTTAACCTCGCTAGCTACTTGAAACCAGGCACTGTCTGGGGTTCCTCGACCCACGACCTCCGTTCCACAGATGGTCTCAGCACTCCTCACGGCCAATATGCCAGTTTCGCAGACCTCGTTGCCCTCGGTAAGAGCAGTGGCGGTCAGAACTGCTTCTACACAATGTACGATGACACCATGGATAACGGCAGTTCCCCATATGTAGTGCCATGCGCAGGCAACATCGCAAACTGGATGGACAACTATGGTCGCGGACCATCCTTCGGTTCGACTACTCAGCCTGGTGGATTCAGCAACGTTGAGTACATGAAAGCTGACTTGCTCCAAAAAATTGGTGGACGCAAAGGTGGTAAGTTCTGTGCCTCTGCTGGTGGATATCCTGCATCAGGTCTGAAAGCCTGGCCAACCAACGGTTCGCATGTTGAAAAATCAGGCGCTTCTGGTTCAGGCAAGCCATACACCGGTGGTAACAACATCAACTTCATGAACGTTGGTACAACACTCACCTACCTCAAACAGCTCAATGCCCCAGGAGGCGGCGGAAGCACCACATGTGACGCTAGCAACATCATCGATATGATGACCAAGCGTATGCAACAAGTAGAACCAACCGTGACACAAGCAGATGTTGAAGCCGCTCTCGGTGACAACAACTTCCCTCTCACTCTCAACGGAGCAGCCGCATCCAAAGGTGGTAGCAAACTCTACCTGTATGTTGATCCAGGTTCCAAGAAACCAGTAGTGAACACCACCCTTCCATGGAAAGATGTTGCCACTGCTGATGGTCCTGCACCATCCGGAGCCAACAAGTGTGAAAGCACCTATCCTCTGAACGGATGGGCTGTCAACACCCAGAAGAATCAAGGTGGAGCTTCAATCGGAGATGGTAACTATCACGAAGTGCCATTCACTCAAGTGAACAATTCACCTGACGGTACAGATTCTGCTCTCTGGCAACCATCCTCTGGATACAACAACTTGCTCGGAGAACTGAAATTCCAACAAACAGTTGAAGGAGCTACATTCTGCAAACCTAACTAATAATCAGCTAGCAGACTAAAAACCGATGCATGAAAAAGCGGCCACCTCTATAATTAAAGAGGTGGCCGTTTTATATACCGAGAAGAATGGAATTAGAGATTGTAAGCCTAGTTTATAAGGAGGAAATCCCAGTGTTTAACAGCTCTTTTGCAAGAGGGCGAACCAGCATATTTTCAATAGCTACTGGTGCAGCCGCATTGCTTCTGTTATCGGTCGGTCAGCCGGCGATTGCTCAACAGGGACAACAAAGACAAACAACGCCAAATGTGACTGAAGCAGTAGCATCTGCGCCAGATACTCTTAAAGAGAAAGTTTCATTACCAAACATGCCCGAATACACAGGAAAGGCCAAGTTCCTCCATGGTCTTATTTACAGTCACATCAAAAATGAGAAGCAAGGCCCGGCCTATGTAATGTACTTCAACGCTAAAGAGACTCAAGCTCAAGTTCACGAGTGGTGGCTCAACAGCCTGCGTCAGTATCGCTGGAATATTACATACACATCGAAAGACGTTGTTCAGGGAACTGATAAAGATGGCGCTAGCTGCATCATTCAGATTGGTTTTCCCACACCAGGTGTTGCCAAAGATGACAGATCAAGCTTTGTCGTCAGATATCAGTCACTGAAGTAATTAGCTAGCAATTGCCAAGAGAAAAATACCAGGAAAAACCCTGTAGTTTCCTCCCAAGTAATACGGCTAAACTGTCTATTAACTCGCCGCCGTATCTCGCGAATACCGAGAAAGATTAACCACTTGCACGGCGGCAACCTTTACGAAAGACAGCTGACAGCCGTAGCTAATCTTCGACAAAAGCCACAACTCGAGCAGGTGCCGCACTGGCACCAACGATTTTCAGTGGAAAGAATGCAACTTTGAAACCAAATGGTGGCAATGCCTGAAGGTTGGCAAGCTGCTGCACAACATAAAAACGATACTCGCGCATAGCGTAGTGGGCATCCCAGATACGAGCTTTGTCGCGGCTTTGCTGATAGTCAGCAATCATTAGATGAAAAGGCCTATCAAAACCCAGGGCATCGGTACCGCCAACAAGTGCGCCGCTCTCCGCCAAAAAGGTCGCGGAATCAGCTGTTAAGCCGGGATAGTTATAGCGTATAGGCGAAGTCAAGGGCATCAAGTCGTGGTCGGTACGCAATAGCACAGCGTCACCCTCTTTTATGGTGTAGTCAATGCGTGAGAGTGCCTCTTTAAGATGCTCCCTGGTGATTGCCGCTCCAGTTCCCTTTAGGGCCGTTAAATCGAGCACAACACCGTTTAAATAGAGCTCTTCAAGAGGAATTTGATCCACGGTCAAAGCCTTTTCATCCCCTGTTTTACTACCGTAATGCCATGGTGCATCAACATGGGTGCCAAGGTGAGTGCTGATATTGATATTCTCTTCCGCCCACCCTTCACCCTCAGGCAAATCATCGGGACAACAGCCAAAAAGCTGCGACATTATTTGAGCACCATGAGCATGACCAACATATTCAATTTGCGGACAAATAATGCGATAGAGCGGCTTGAGTAGATCAGGAAATTCGCTGATATCAATTTGCTCAAGGGGACGGGTGAGATCAACTAGTTTCATGGCGCCTCAAAGAGAAAGAGAGAAGATTAGTAAGTAAGTAAGTAAGTAAGTAAGTAAGTAAGTAAGTAAGCAAGTAAGTAAGCAAAAGCGGCGAAGATTAAGAGAAGCTTATCCAAATAGAACGGTCTATTTGAAGCTGCTTGAATAGAGATCATAGTGCACTCAACACTATAGCGAAATACCTACACTCACAGCGGTCGCCAATGCCCAGCCCCGCTCCTTGAAACAAGGTGATGACATGCAATCTCTAACTAAAGCAAAACATTCTAAATCCAGACAAAACTTTGATCAGTTTCAGATTCTTGATAGTGACGAAGCACTCGAGAAAACTGAATTTATCAACACAGCCATCGACAATAATTGCGATGAGGCTCTATCGGCCTATCTTAAGGATATGGGCCGCTATCCACTGCTCAACAAAGACGAAGAGCAGCTCTTAGGAAAACAAGCCCAGCAAGGGAGCGAGCTGGCCAAGCGCCGCCTGGCCCAAGCCAATCTACGACTAGTGGTGAGCATTGCCAAACGTTTTGTTGGTCGCGGTTTTTCCCTTGGCGATCTGATCCAAGAAGGCAATCTTGGCTTGCTCAAAGCCGTTGATAAATTCGACCCCGAACGCGGTTTCCGATTTTCAACCTATGCCACCTGGTGGATTAGGCAAGGCTGCTCGAGAGCCGTTCAAGACAAAGGTCACACCATTCGCATTCCAGTGCACATGACTGAAACTGTGCAGAAAATCCACCAGGCGGCTCATCAATTTTTCATCAGAGAAGGTCGTCGAGCTGGATCTAACGAACTAGCTAAAGAACTAGGCCTAAGCGAAGGCAAAATCAAATCACTACTGCAGTCGATTCAAGAACCAATTTCGCTTGATGCCACCACTTCAGAAGAAGGCGATCCACTGATAGATCAGCTTGCTGACCTAGATCACCTCGCTACTGAAGAAGAAGCAACCATAAAACTCTGCAAACAAGATGTTGAAAGTCTTGTGGCTAAGCTAAGTGCTAATGAGGCTAATGTTATTCGCTTACGCTACGGCCTTGATACCGGAGTGCCACTAACCGCAGCGAAAGTAGCCACGGTATTAGGTTTCAGCGATGACCGCGTTCGACAATTGGAGAACCGCGCCTTACTGAAGTTGCGCAACATGGATAGCACAGGCAGCCTGCGCGATTATCTCAAATAGAAAATCACAAATAAAAAAGCCTCGCTATCGTTATTTTGATAGCGGGGCTTTTTAAAATTATTCCAGTAGCGCTAGTTAGAACTCAGCAACCAAGCCAAAAGAGGCAATCAACAGAATAAATACAAAGTAGAGAATGAAAAACCATGCCCATCTGTAGATGACGTCGACTTCGGTCAATTTTTTTGTTTTCTCGGCCATGTCAGTGATCTCCTACCTTTTCAAACTCTTCAAATTCTTCAAAAACTACTTAGCAGCTGGTTTAGCAGCAGCAGGTGGTGGCGTGGGGAGTTGCCGTACGAAGGCGACAAACTCTTTGGCCTCGCTCAAGAAACGGTCTTTTTGCGGACGCGATAACCAAAGAGCCAACACTCTTTGACGATCTACTGTTTTCTTCAAACCAGGAGGCCGCTGACCAAGTAGACGCTCGCGGATCATGCGATTACCTTCACGGTAGTAGCAATCGCCAATCTGGCAGCCAGTGACGATTACTCCAGCAGCTCCAGCTTTCATAGCCGCTTCGATCATTAGTGGTTGAATCATGCCGCTGCAAGGAAGCTTGACCACGTGCAGGCCATCAACTTCTTTGACTTCGCCTTTGTCATTGCACACTGAATCGAGATCGCAAGCGCGTTCACAGATCAGAGTAATTACCTTTTGTTCGGACATTTTCTTAGACTACCCTTTTTTTGAAATTAGGTTATTAGTTAGGTTTCGCTTCAGCCATCGCTCTGATCTGAGCGGTAACGTCAGTATCAAGTAGGTTCGGCAGGTCAATTGCATCGAAAGCACAGGCTCCCACGCAAACTCCGCAGCCAGAACAACGATAAGGCTTAACCGTAGCAAGCAATTTGAAGCGCGAACCAGCTGGTGCTGGCACCATCTCAATGGCTTGATATGGACAGTCTTTGGAACAGAGTGAGCAACCAGTACATTTGCTCAGAACTACTTCAGCAGCTTCAATCGGATTAGCAGCTTTGTAGAGACTTGGTAGCGGTACCAAACACAAACCAACAGTGGCGCCTACCATCAAGACCCAATAAGTAGTGAGGTCAACTTTTGCCATCAACCAATAAGGGAAGAGGAAGAACCAGTCGATATCAAAGCTAGTTGGCGCAGTGTTGATATCAGCCATCTTGCCGCTGGTGATGGGATAAGCGAAAACAACCACGAGCAATGCAGCCATCAACATGTAGTTAATAGCAGGTGGTGGGGTGATAACCGGTCTGGTCATGCGCACATAGTGCACCCACAAGCCAAACAACAGCGAGAAAGATAGACCGATGTGAATGAAGAGGAAGTTAGAGAGTGTCAGGTTAGTGATGGCAGTACCATTCAAGAACCAGGCTTTCAGACCAGGACCAATCCAAGGAATAGCATCGAAAGCGCTGACAGTCATGCGAGTAAGAACTAAAGAGCGCTCATCCCAAACAAGGTAATAACCGGTTTGACCAATGAAGAGCACCATCAAAAGTAAGACAATACCCGATACCCACTGAATCCAGCGGTATTGACGATAACGGTCGGTAACCCAAACACGCAAGGCGTGTAAGACGATGGTAATTACCATGGCGTCACCGGCGTAGCGGTGGATACCACGAATAACGGCTCCCATCGGCAATTTATCGGTGATGTAGTCAACCGATGTCCAGGCGTTTACGAGATTGGCCGAGAAATAGGCGTTATCAATCGTTGGAATGTAGTAGGCGAAAAGCAAAAGCCCTGAAAGGAAAAGCACCCACAGGTAAAACTGAGGAAGCGCACCGTGATAATAGAAAGGATTGTACTTATTGCTGATTACAGCATTAGTACCTTTTTCTATTGCGAGCGTTAGGTCAGTTAGGCCTTTCGGTATCGACGTGTACATGATTCAGAACTCCCAGTACTTATTTCTTGACGGGCAAAACAGTCTTTTCTTCAGCTTCTTCACGGCCAATAGCGGCGATGCCTATTGCTGCAGCGACCATTGCCAGGCCCATAACTAATGAGTAAGCATAGTCTCCGAAACGTGACTCAGCACCAGCTTTCTTCAAATATTCAGACCAGCCAGTCGCAAGACTAGCAACCTGGTCATAATTCGGCAGTGGCAAGCCCAAATTCTCATTGATCCAACGTAGCCAGAGCGGCCAAGCGTCAGGGGCACCGGTCATACCAAGCTCAGCCCAAGGCATCAGGCCAGTTAAGGCTAGGCAGGCGACAGCGCCTACTACTACCAAAACAATGTCAATCGTTTTACCCACGACTAGTTATCTCCATGAGTTTCAGGGTCGGTTGATTCGTCAGATTTGTCACTACAAGTCGGTCTAGTCAAACGCTCATAAACAGCGTCAAAGAGTCGAATCTTGCGGGTGCGATTGTCTTTAGATTTCTCTTCTGCATATATGAAGAAGGCCTGCAGCCCAATCAGGGCGACAGTAAGCAAACTTCCAGCAAGCACATATACGATGGCCGAAACTGATAATCCAGCTTGCATCTGTCTGGTTCCCTCAAAGAACCAAGAGAGCGCCACCACTGAAAAAACAAAAGCAAAGAACTTATAGACAAACTTGATCTTCAGTCTTCTGTTTGAAGAAGAAGAGAAAGCACCACTAGCGCCATTTTCAGGCTTAGCATTGAGGTTATTCAAATTGCTATTTAAACTAGCGGTGCTCACTTTTGGATTCTTCTTACTCACTTATATATATGTAGTTGTCTAGGCAGCAGCAACAGGTTCAGCAGGTTTCGGTGCAGCCAATTTGGCTTGAGCCTGTTTGGCTTGAAGTCCGGCAACTAGACATAACAATCCAGCTATCGGTCCACCAAGCATCCACCACCAGTCATTGTCAGGAACTTTCAGCGGATACCCACCTTTCACCAGACCTGGTACTAGACGATCCTGCAATGTGCAGTAATCCCATGCCCAGCGGTTGTTGATCATGAAGTCAGTCATGGTCTCGTACTCTGGGTGAGGTCCTTTGACTGGGTCGGAGAACTTGATGGCATCATAGGCACCGTTAGGGCCAGACGGAGTTTCAAAGGTTGGTATGAACTTCGAAATTAGGTCTAGTGGTGTCTTGTTTTTAGCCAACTCAGCTAGCTTCTGCAAGTCATCTTTAGCAACGGGCTCACCCAATTTAGCGATGTAGCCTGGGTCTAAAGTGACATGGTAGTTCCAGTACTCTTTATTGAGAGGAACACCAGAGTTAGAAGTGCTATGCAACTTGCGCACAACAGCTTCAACTTCGCTGGCATTGCTCATCATTGGTCGAGCAAGGCCATAGAGAGCAGCGTGGCCCAGTGGGTCAATAAACATTTCTGTCAGAGCCATGTAGTTATAGGTGTAGGCACTGAATGTCTGAATCAGACAATAGGCCAACATAACCATGGCACCCAAGAAGCCTTTGGCTTTCTCTTGCAGGTTCTTATTGCGGATCATAAGAATAGCCTGCCAGGCAATACCAATATCGATAGTGCCGTAGAGGAAAGAGCGCCAGTAAGGTGGGTCAGAGTGAATATCGGCAATGTTGACGATAATCAAGTACGAGAAGACGATCCAGCAGGCTGCTCCCATGAAGGTCATCATTAAGATGAATGGTCTCTTCATGATGTCTTTCTCGGAACCGGTAATCCAGGTGTCGAGGAAAGGCAAGAGAATTACTGAAACTGGAATGACCATAGTGATGTAAGTTGCCACCACAGGCTCCAGGTACTTGTACATCTGATACAAGCCCAAGAAATACCAGTCAGAAAGAATTGGCAATGGAGTGACATCTGGATCAGACCGTGAGCCTTGGGCAGCAGGAAGAGCAATTGCTACAAAAGCAATCATCAAAATCAAGATCGAACGCTTGGTCCAGTTCAACGGTACGCGCACATAGGCATTCTTGAAGAAGTAGATTTCAACAAAAATAAGTGGAATGAGCGAGAAAGCCAGGTGCAACGAGAAGAATCTCGTCATTGTGTTCTGAGTGATGGCAGCACCACCACCAAGCAATACTTCAGCTGTGTTCCATCCCAAGTGCAGTGATTTGTAGAGAGGCTGATAGAAGTCTCCCATCACAGCGAACTGGTCCATGTAGGTTGGGAATGTGGCAAACACTTTGGTCGCCCAAAATGCCCGCTGGTTCCAAATTAGCAAGTAACCAGAGAGACCGGAATACATTGCCAGCAACAGAGTGACCAGGGCAATGGCAATGTTGAATTCTTTGGAGGGCTTGTAATCAGCATTGATAAACATGCGATAGAGACGCATGGTGGCGGCAATGATCATGGCATCAGCACCATATTTGTGCATGCCTCTCATCAATCCACCAATCGGAATACCGTTTTGAAT
The DNA here is from genome assembly GCA_913063055.1 of uncultured bacterium. Classification (GTDB taxonomy): domain Bacteria; phylum Cyanobacteriota; class Vampirovibrionia; order Obscuribacterales; family Obscuribacteraceae. The sequence continues at coordinate 5,846 of CAJXZK010000081.1, read as the reverse complement.
ATTGAGAATAGAATCGAATGCAGCTGATTTAGTTGGTACGTACCACATGATCAAAATCAGACCAGTGGCCATAACAATGAACCAAACCAAATAGAAGATAGGCCCTAATGCATAGAAGGGATTGGTCTTCGCTTCGTTTTGATAGTGCTCATCGAAAATATCGATGTTGTTGATGCGGGTTTTGACCCAATCACCAGCTGCGGTGAGGGTGCTCGCAATGCTTTTATCCTGTACTAAACTAGGCAATTGAACCAGCCTCCAACGCAACCACCTGATACGATTCGCCTACCTTTTTCACTTCAAATTTCCGCGGTGGACGAGGAGCAGGACCGCTTACTACTTTTCCGGCCTGAGCAATGTCATAAACGCTCAAGTGGCAAGGGCAAGCAAATACTGGGCCAGCGGGTTTGAAGTTGTAGCCCTTAGCACATTCATCTGGGTCTTTGACGAAGTTGAAGATGCAACCAAGGTGTGGACAAATGCGGCTGTAGGCAACCACATCTCCGGTGGGCAATTTAACAATGAAGCCAGGAATCTTGCGCACTTCAGCTCCCTCAGGGTTGTACTCGAGGTACTTCTGATTGAACATGAAAGGCAGGCAAGTCCATGGATCGGGGAAATCTTTGTCTGTGAAAGTAGGAATTGGCGGCTCAGCCAATGGTTGGTCAGACTGACCAAGGATGTCGAGCGGCTTCAATGTTGGTCGCAAATATCTGAGAAAAGGAGATATCAAAAGCCCAAATGTAGCTGCAAGCGGTAGTGCAGCTACCGTTTTTAAAATGACTCTTCTTCTGACTCCGTCTGTCATGGTCGATATCCTTAGGTCTTAGGTACTAGGTCTTTTGTATTTGGTCTTTCGTCTTTCGCACTATTGATAGAGACTTTCGTCTCTATCTTAGTTGTACTGGTCTTTACTTATTCTCGGCGCCGTCTTTGTGTTCCTTCTCTTCCTTATCTTCTTTGGCATGAAGAGCCTTAGTAGCATCTTCAGTCAAGTTGCTTTCATGGAAGTGTCGGACATAACCAACCATTTTCCAGATGTATGGCTCGTCAAAGGTAACTTTCTTGGCTTTATCTTGTTTGCCAAGGAAATTAGGCATCCCTTCCCACTTTATCCCGTTTGCGATGTGATCCCACAGAAGTTCGTCTGTGCGGTCATAAAAGCGGGGGAAACTTTGGAAATTAGCTGGGGCTGGTTCAAGCACGTTGCCTTTCATCAGCGGACCATTGCCATAACCCTTGGTGCCGTGACATACAGCACAGTTGGCTCCGAAGACCGAGGATACTTCAGCGATTTCGCCATCAGTCAAAGGTGGAGTGGATAGACTTCTAACGTAGAAGACTAAGTTCCAAATCTCTGGTGGACGAAGCTTAGAACGCACCGCTGGGTGGTCCGAACCTTCTTTGCCAAAAGTAATGAAGTCATATTGCTCCACTGGCTTTTGCTTGCGGCCCCACTCTTTACTAGAGAGGTCAACAGTCGCCTTACCAGCAACAGGTTTACCGTCTAGACCGTGGCAAGCAGCGCAATTCTGAGCGGCATAAACGCCTTTGCCATCAGGAACTGATGGATCGTCGTTTGGCCAGATTGGCTCTTTGTCGCCCAGAGTAACCTTGGTGCTAACCAGACCGTCATCTGCTGATGGCAGAGTGACTTTACTGTCGTTGCAAGCAGTTAAGCCCACAATCACAGGAATCATCGCCAAAAGAAGCGAGGCCTTTAGGTCAACTCTAAGAGATGACGCGGGGGAGAGACTTTTTTGGTTACTGAAAACCAATTTCAACTTACTAAGTGACATCTTCCTCTAATAACCAAAGAAGGGAATCCAAGACACCGCTGCATATACAAAGATCAGAATGAAACAAATCACCAGAAAAGGAGGCGGGGCGCCTTCACCGATGCGGTATTCAGAAACGACTTCGTAGTGCTCATCGTCTTCGACTACCGGCGTGCTAACTGTTTTTTTGACTTCTTCAGCCATTTTTCTCCATTCCTTACTATGCGCTTTATGCACTTAAGGTGTTAAGCGCCTTCGCCTTGAGTACGCAATTTTTCTACAGCAGCTTTGGCTTTACCGCCAAGCACGAGCTCTTCACTGTCATCGAGCATTTCAAATTTGACAGCTTCGAGATCTTCGAATTCACCGTTTCTGAAAGCCCATAGAACTCCAACCACAGCGATTAAGAAGAAAAAGCCACAAATACCAAACGCTACCCAGACACCACCACCGATACTAGCTCCATTAAGAACACAATTTGGACACATAGCGCTCTCCTTATTCCTTACCGTGGTGCGGTTCGTAAACTTGCTTTGTAAGCACAGGAAGTCGAGTCGGCTCAGCCACATTTAGCTGGTCAAGATTGTCGATTGTCTCCTCGTGCTCTTTAGGCAAGGTCTTCAAGTAAGCGACCAGGTACCAACGTTGCTCTTCTGTCAAAACAGACTGGAAGCGAGGCATTCTAGTGCCGGTCACACCTTCAGAGATTCTGTAGAACCAGTGCTCATCAGGATATTGCTTGTAGTAGTCGCGAGTAAGGTTTGGTGGCTTCTTCTCTAATGTGATGGCATTAGGTCCGTTGCCCTTACCCTCTAGACCGTGGCAAGCAGCACAGTTTTGAGTGTAGATACCACGACCAGCATTGGCTGCTGCATCAGATGCGGTATCAACAGTTTTACGAGCAGCCAAACCGCGTCCTTGTGGAGTGGTCGGCAAATACTCATCGGGAGGAGTGACAAAAGCTGTCACTGTCCGCTTGTTACCAAGAGTTTGTATGTACTGAACAAGGTCGTTCATGTCTTGCTCAGAAAGATAACTGAAGCTCGGCATGATTGAACCAGGCTTAACTGCACGAGGTGAAATCAAGTGCGCTTTCTGCCATTGTGACGGGAAGCGGCCACCTTCGTTGGTCAAGTCTGGACCAGTTCTAGCAGTACCTAATTGGTGAGGAGTTTCATACACATAGTCGCCTTCTTTGACCAATGGGCCGTAGCCCCGATCTTGAATACGAGTGAACTGTGTATGGCAATAGAAGCATCCTTCTCTGACATATATTTGACGACCGCGAGCAGCGTCACCAACCGAAAGTGGAATCACTTTGTAGTCGTTTCCACGACCTGATGCTTTCGGGTTGAAGAGCACCATTGGCATCAATACAGTAGAGAAAATGATGATGAAGAAAGTGGTGACAATACCAATTGCACCTAACCGGTAACCGTACATTAGACTTTGACCTCCCGAGCTTTAACCGTTGAGTCGGCAGAAGCTCTAGGTGTGAAGAGCGTTTTATATGTGTTGTAAGCGAAAATGCATTGACCAGTGACGATCATGAAGCCGCTTATCGCTCTCAGGAACCAGTAGGGGAATAGCGCCAGGCCCCACTGGTCAATAGGGTAACCAAGGGCCCAACCAGCTGCTTGCACGAGACCAGCAGTGGTTAGCGACGTCATCATTAAAGTGAAACCTAAGAACTTGAGCCAGTAGTGGGCCCTGATCAGCCCCTGACTATGCCACTCTCTGCCGGTCAGACGTGGCATGCAGTAATAGAACGAAGAAGTGAGAATGAACGAGAAGGTACCGAGCAACGCTAAGTGAGCGTGACCGACAACCCACTGAGTGAAGTGGATGTACCAGTTGATCCATCGTGTCGCTTGGAATGGTCCTTGAGTACAAGTAACCAAGTAGAACATGCACGAGGTAACAGCAAAGCGCAAAGGTAGATCGGTGACGACCATGCCCCACTTGCCGCGCATCGTCATAAAGAAGTTGGTCAACACTGTCAGCACAGGAACCAGCAAGAAGATTGAAGAGATAATGGCGATTGCCTTCAACCATTCAGGTACTGGCGACTGGGTGATGTGGTGCGTACCAGTTGGTGCGTAGAAAAGAGCAATACCCCAGAAGCCCAACATCGAAAGACCGTGGCTATATAGAGGGGCTTTGGTAAAACGCGGAATGAGGAAGTACATCATGCCAACACCGACAGTGGTGAACCACATGCCGAGAATGTTGTGGCCGTAGAACCAGCCGATGATGGCGTCGTTCAAACCAGGTAAAGCGACGAAAGTCCGTTGGCCGATTACGTATACCAGCGGGAACCAGAACAACGAACCGAGGAAATACCAGAGCGAAACGTAGAGCTTTTTCACTTTACGGTTGACGATCGTCATATATAGGTTGAACGCTACAGCGACCAGACCGATAACAACAATAACGTCGAGAATGGCGCCTAATTCGGCATATTCTCGACCTTCAGTGTTGCCATTTAGTAGTGTGCAGAACGCCCCAATCATGAGGATATTCCAGGCCCACATAGTGAAATTGCCGAGCCGCTCGCTGTACAAATCACACTTACAGAGTGTGGGAATCATGTGGAACATAGATGCCACATAGCCCATCGACAACCAGCCAATGGCGACGGCGTTGACGTGCCACATTCTAAGGTGCGGCATAGCCAACTGCGGAACGCCTCTAATCAGGTCGGGCAGTGAGAATTCGGTGCCAGCCAGCATGCCAGCTCCCATACCCCATAGCGACCACCAAAGTGCTGATAGAAAGAAATTGCGGCTGGCGCTGCCCTTCTTGGCGCTTATAAATCTATCCAGCAAACTTGTTTGTGCCAAACTGTTCACTTAACGGTACCCCTTCAAAGGCTCCTTGCCTTGACTCATGAGTGATTCTAGGCTACTGACATCACCCTAATCACCTCTCAGAAGCATGATTTTTCATTCAAGAATTATTTCAGTGTTGTTATAGACTCCCGCCAAAATCATCTTCTTTAGATACAAAGCGTAACGCCCATACAGGCCAAAGCTATCCATAGTGACGCTTAGTACTAGCGAAGGGATAATTAACTAAACCACTGAGCATATGCCGCTTTAGCAGAAATTCATTTTGGCTCGTCAATTTTGGGCTCAACAGGGCAGAGGTCAAGAGCGTTAAAGCGGTTGGCGGATTTGTCAATATCAGTCTTTAGCCAATGCTTAATTCCTTCACATCCATGCAGCAAAATCTCATCAACTATTTTTTGTTGCTCTGGCGGAAAATTACTGAGCACATAATCGCCCCTGGTAGCACCACCGGGATCTGGTCCTACACCCAACTTGAGTCGATCAAACTGCTTATTGCCAGATAGACATTCAATAATAGATTCAACACCGTGCTGCCCGCCCGCGCCGCCAGCTTTCTGAAAACGCAAACGCCCCAAGTTAAGCGAAACATCGTCGTGAGCGACAATCAGATTACAGGAATGGTCTCCTGGCTGAGCCTTTAAATCAACTTTGTACCAGTGCAAAACCTTTTGCACTGACTGGCCCGATAAGTTCATATATGTAAGTGGCTTGACAAGCACGACATCAGCACTGCCAACTTTCACCCTGGCCCAATCGCATTGCAACGAGCCACTATTGCGAAAGTCAGCGCCCAATTGTGCCGCCAACTTTTCCACTAAGCGAAATCCGACATTGTGCCTAGTCATCTCATAGCGCGGGCCCGGATTTCCAAGACCAACAACAATTTTCACCAACTACCTGCTTTGGCTTTTGCTCTGTTTTTCGAAGTATTTTTTATCATCGCTTTTGACTAAATGGCTACACTTATAGATGTGGCATCATACTTAATTAGCATCTGGCAATTCTAGTTTTTAACCTTTACAAAGACAGAGAAAATGACGATCAACAACAACATCGACGATAAAGAACTGCATTTCCCCTATTTGCCTAACACCGAGGCCGAAAGAGCAGCAATGCTCAAAGAAATCGGAGTGAAGACCTTTGAGGAATTGATTAGCCACATTCCCGCATCAGTGCGAGCCAAGCCGCTAGACATCCAAGAGGGTCTATCTGAGCT
>CAJXZK010000080.1 GCA_913063055.1 uncultured bacterium | reverse complement strand
GCGCATGCATATCTCGGCTGGCGAACTTATTGAACAAATAGCCATAAACTCTGAAATGACTGATGTCTATCGACGCAATGCCTTAGAGCGCATGAGCGAAACTGTCAAACTGCGCTATGAAATTTTCCAATCTTTCAAGTCATCCAATGAAACTAGTACCATCAGCAAGGGGAACAAGCAATGACCGAACTACTGGCTCAAGTACTGCGCGAACATGCCGAGCAGCAATACGCCAGCGAACTCAGTGAACTGGCCGCCGTAGACAAAAGGCAGCGTCCCCCAAGCTGGAAGCTTTCACCATGGGCAGTGATGCAATACCTCATGGGTGGAAAACTTGAGAATGGCTTTGAAATTACACCAAAATATGTCGGTAACAAACGCATAATCGAAATTGCCATCGCCACCCTCACCACCGACCGCGCCTTACTGCTTCTGGGTGTGCCTGGCACAGCCAAAACATGGGTATCGGAACATTTAGCTGCGGCCATTAGCGGCGACTCTACTCTACTGGTGCAAGGCACAGCCGGTATGCCAGAAGAATCAATTCGCTATGGCTGGAACTACGCCAGACTAATTGCCGACGGCCCGTCTTTCAACGCCTTAGTGGCCAGCCCCGTGATGCAAGCTATGCGCCATGGCAAAATTGCCAGAATTGAAGAACTAACGCGCATCCCAGCTGATGTGCAAGATTCATTGATCACCATTCTCTCCGAAAAGACCTTGCCTATCCCCGAACTCGGCGATGAAGTGCAAGCAATTAAAGGGTTCAATGTCATTGCCACAGCCAACGACAGAGACAAAGGTGTAAACGACTTATCTTCAGCTCTTAAACGACGCTTTAATACAGTGGTGCTGCCAGTTCCCGCTACTATCGAAGAAGAGGTAGACATTGTCGCTCGGCGCACAGAGGCATTAGGTAGAGCTCTGGAACTACCAGCAGAACCACCAGCTTTAGAAGAAATTAGACGGGTGGTAACAATTTTCAGAGAACTGCGCAGTGGTATTACAGCCGACGGCAAGAACAAGCTGAAGAGCCCAAGTGGCACGCTAAGCACCGCTGAGGCCATTTCAGTAATCAATAGCGGTCTAGCTTTAGCTGGACACTTTGGCGACGGCACCATCAAAGCAGAAGATCTAGCAGCAGGCATAGTGGGAGCGGTAGTTAAAGACCCAGTGCAAGATGCGGTGGTCTTCCGTGAGTATCTAGAAACTGTAGTGAAAGAAAGAGAAGGCTGGAAAGATTTCTATCGCGCCCTGCGCAATATTTCCTAGTAACTTCACTTCAGTCGTGATTGGTATCTTCAAAATGAGCGAGACGAAAATCTTCGGTATAAGGCATCATGGCCCGGGCTCTGCCCATAGCCTGATGTCAGCATTGAAAGAATTTCAGCCCGACTGTGTTTTGATTGAAGGTCCACCAGAAGGCAACAGCCTCGTGCCTTTAGTGACCGAAGCGGGCATGGTACCACCAGTGGCACTGTTGGTTTATGCCCAGGATAATCCACGCCAGGCCTGTTACTATCCTTTCGCTGAATTTTCACCCGAATGGCAGGCCATGAAATATGCCGTGGAAAGCGGCATAAGCTGTCGCTTCATCGACCTGCCCCAAAGCCATTGGCTAGCGCTGAACGAGGCCAAACTTAAAAAACATACCGCCATTGGCACTCTCACCCCGGTGGCTGAACACAACTTCGAACAGCGCCCAGGAGAACCTTTTGAAAATCCAGATGTAGATCTCAAATTTGAAGTTAGACCAGCTCTAGAAGCAATTGAATCTGCAGACCCAACTGCAGAAGACGCTGCGAGCAAAGAAGACTCAGCCAGCGAGAAACACAAAGCAGACATAGAAGAGCTGAGAGAAGAACAAGAGCTAGCAAGACTGGCGAAAGAGAAAGCGGACTACAACGAGAAAATCAAGCGAGATCCAATTGGTTGCCTAGCTGAAATTGCTGGATTTAGCGATGGTGAACGCTGGTGGGAACAGATTGTCGAGCAGCGCTCACAAAAGCTCGACTGTTTAGATCATGACGAAAAAGCGTCTACATATCTAGTTTTTGACGCCATCAGCGAAGCAATGCAAGTACTTCGACAAGAGCTGGCTAAAGATGATCCGTCTGCTCGAGAAAAGACTGCCAAGCTAGAAATATCAGACGATGGCAGTGAGCGCATCATCTATGACGAAGATGACCTAATTGAGCCGATGCGCGAAGCTCATATGCGCCAATGCTTGCGCTCAGCCAGCAAAGAATTCAGCCGCATAGCAGTGGTTTGTGGGGCCTGGCATGCCCCGGCCCTTAGCCATCTACCGGCAGCGAAAGAAGACACAGCCTTACTAAAAGGTCTACCAAAACAAAAAGTTGATGCCACCTGGATTCCCTGGACCCACGGCAGACTTTCATTCTCTAGCGGTTATGGCGCCGGCGTCGAGTCACCGGGATGGTATCACCACATTTTCACGAACCGAGAAAACCCCGTTTTAACCTGGCTGGTCAAAGTCGCACAACTGCTGCGAGCCGAAGATCTTGATGCTTCCTCGGCCCAAGTAATTGATACACTGCGGCTTGTTGAAGCAGTGTCGTCAATGCGCGAACTAGCACACCCCAGCCTTGACGAACTTAACGATGCCATCATCACAGTGCTCTGCTCTGGCAATAACATTCCCCTCGGCTTAATTCGCAAAAAGCTCATTGTCGGTGAGACTCTCGGTCAAGTACCAGAAAATACTCCCGGTACTCCCCTTGAGCGCGATCTAGCAAAGCTGCAAAGTAAGCTGCGCATGAAACCAGAAGCGACCTCGAAAGTGCTTGAACTAGATTTGCGCAAGCCCCTTGATTTAAGCCGCAGTGAACTACTCAACCGCCTGCTCATCCTCAATATTGATTGGGCAGAGAAGCAATATATTCGCGGCAAGAGCGGCACCTTCCACGAAAACTGGGATCTCGAATGGTATCCGGAACTAAGCATTCGCTTAATCGAAGCCGGCATCTGGGGGCGCACCATCGAGCAAGCAGCAGCAGCAAAAGCAGCAGATGTAGCTAGTAAGAATAATAGCCTAGCCACCCTGGTTGATTTACTAGAGAAGATTCTAGAAGCAGATTTGCCCGATGCCTTAAAAATGGTAATGGACCGCATCAACAGCGAGGCCGCTGTAGCTGGTGATGTCAACGAGCTAATGAAAAGCATCCCCACATTGGCTCGCGTGGTGCGTTACGGCAATGTACGCGGTACCGATGTCGAGGCTGTCAAATCAATAATAGACGCACTGGTGACACGCATTGTCATTGGCCTGCCATCAGCCTGCCAGTCACTTGATGATGAGGCTGCAGATTCGATGCAAGGTTTAATCAATGAAGTCAATGCCGCCCTGCTGTTATTGAGCAGACAAGACCACCTTAGCTCATACAGAGAGCTCCTGACTAAGTTAGCAAATAACGAAAACTTACATGGCCACGTGGCAGGCAAGGCCACAAGGTTATTATTCGAAAGTCGCACCCTTGACGATCAAGCCGCTGCTCGCATGATGCAATGGGCACTATCGCGAGCGTCAGAGCCGCTTTACTCGGGCAAATGGCTAGAAGGTTTTCTCAGCGGCAGCGCCCTGGTTCTAATTCACGACAGCCGCCTCTGGCAATTACTTGATAGCTGGTTACTCAACTTAGACGCCGACGCTTTTAAAGAATTGCTACCACTTTTGCGACGGACATTCTCCACCTTCACCAGCCCCGAGCGCCGCCAAATTGGCGAAAGAGTGCGAGAAACCCAAGCTATTGAAGGTGACATATTTAGCAGCGAAGAAGAAGAAGACCTTAATCTTGAGCGCATTCGACCACCACTAAATATGGTGCGCTTTTTGCTCGGCCTCTCACCACTGTCTGAAAATTCGCTAAATTCTGCTAGTACACAGACCGAGGCAATTGCAGGTGAGAGCCCATGAGCACAGGCCAAGAAGAACTGGAAGAGCGGCTAAGAAGATGGCGTCTGCTATTGGGCAGCCAGGACAAAGAAGGTCTTAAGCACAGCTTAGAGGGCGAAGATGCTGCTATTGATGCCAGCCTTTCTTCTCTATATAACCCCAGAGAAGACGATGGTGGCCAACGCGGTGCCGACCTCGGCAGCTCGAGCCCAAATGTGGCGCGCTGGCTTGGAGATATACGGAAGTATTTTCCTGCCTCGGTAGTAACTATTATGCAAAAGGACGCTCTAGAAAAACTCAACCTTAAGCGCATGCTTTTAGAGCCTGAGTTGCTTTCTTCAATGGTACCCGATGTCAATTTAGTAGCCACCCTAGTAGCTCTCGGCTCTGCTATGCCCAACAAGACAAAAGATACAGCCCGCATGGTCGTGCGCCAGGTTGTCGATAAATTGATGGCAAAATTAGCTAGCCCAACCAGACAAGCAATTGTTGGTGCCACAAATAGAGCGACAAAAAATTATCGCCCGCGCCACCATGAAATAAACTGGGCCAGAACAATTCAAATCAACCTCAAGCACTATCAACCACGCTTGAAGACTATAATTCCGCAACGAATTGTAGGCTACGGTCGCAAACGCTCCAGCCTTAAGGACATAATTTTATTGGTAGACCAAAGTGGCTCCATGGCAACCTCTGTGGTTTACTCAAGTATCTTCGGGGCGGTACTTGCCTCAGTACCAGCAGTATCGACACAACTTGTGGTGTTCGACACTGCCATAGTTGACCTGACTGAAAAATTGGCAGATCCAGTGGAAGTTATTTTCGGCACACAGCTTGGTGGCGGCACCGACATTAATAGAGCCGTAGCCTACGCCCAAACACTGGTAAAGAGACCAACCGATACCATTTTGGTGCTTATCAGCGACCTCTTTGAAGGGGGCAACAATCAAGAGATGCTCAAACGCATCTATGCCTTAGTCAACTCTGGGGTGACCGTGGTGGCACTGTTAGCATTGACCGATCAAGGAGCACCGGCCTTCGACCACCGCAATGCCAGCCATTTTAGTGAAATGGGAGTACCGGCGTTTGCTTGCACCCCGGATCAATTTCCTCACCTAATGGCGGTGGCAATCAATAAGGGTGACCTGGCTTCTTGGGCTGCAGCCCAGGGTATTGTCACTACGCGAGCCGAGAAGAGCGAAATTTAGACAGACAACGCTAGAGAAAAGCTAAGGACGAATATACGTTCCTACAGTCTCACCGTGAGCAAGAATATGACCAGCAATGGCTTTTTCAAATGCTACTTTGTCTAAGCCCGGCTTCTCGCTAAGCATTTTGTCTAAAGCAAAGACACGGAAATAATAGTGGTGCACTTTGCCCCTGGGCGGTGATGGACCATTATAGCCAGTCTTACCAAAGTCATTGTTACCCTGACTAGCATTGGCTGCGACAGCCGTTTTCGCCGTTCCTTCCTTTAGTTCTGTAGTTTTTGCATCAAGTCCATAGAGCACCCAGTGCCACCAATCGCCCCGGGGAGCGTCAGTATCAACCACACAAACAGCGATACTCTTGGTCTGTGGAGGAACAGCTGACCAGCTCAATGACGGTGCAATATCTTCACCATCTGCGGTGTACTTGGTTGGTATAGCAGCACCACTGACAAAGGCAGTAGTTGTCACTTTTAAGTTTTCCAAATGCGCTTCCTTTGCCCCGGTCGGCTCAGTATGACTGTTGCCAGCATTGACTGGCAACATAAAGCCGAAAGTAGAAAGAGCCACTGCCGCAAGTACTAGAGAGGAAACACCAAATAGCAACAATCTAGAACTAGACACAGCTAATTAACCTCAGCAATACTTGATGCTCTCACTTCGCCGCGCTTAATAATGCCCACCACTTTTACAACATGAGCCTTATCGCGAGCCGATGCTTTCATAACTTTCTTGGCTATGGCCGAGCTGGCATTGTCAAGGTCAAGCCATTGCCCCTGACTGTACACTGAAAAACCAGCTTCACAGCAGGAGGGCTCAAGGGAGCAAGCTTTAGTGTGCTCCTTAACGCTCTTCATGGCGTCTTTGTTATCACCTTTAATGGCCGCAGCACAGGAGCGGTCGACTAAATATCCTGTCCAAGTTTGTGAGCCTTCAGGCGCAGCGCTACTCTTTGCAGCAGGGCTAGAAGCGGCAGAGGTGGCCTTAGCAGTCTTGTCTACCTTGGAAATAGGCTTAGTAATTGGTTTAACAGGCGCCTTAGTGGCAGTGGGCTCGGAAGCCAAGGCAGGAAGAGCTGTTAAGAGAAATAGCGCCAAAAGAGAAACGGTTATTTGTTTTGGTAACATGATCCACGTGATTGCTAACTGAAGTATTACTGATTGCACTGCTGAACATATGCTAGAAAACATGTTAGCAAATCTGCTCCTGTTCTAGCCTCAATTCCTTATCCTATTCTTATTCCTGTTGATAACGATATGCCAATGACCGTTGAAGAGCTAGCACAGAGCTTAATCAAAATAACAGCCCGTCTGCCAGAGAATCAGGCCGACCAGGTGCGACAGTTTATCTCTTGCAGCCGCACAAAAACCCTAGGCTTAGTGGCTCAAGCAGCTAACAATACTAACGAGACCCAATCTAGCAATAAAGAAGGTGTCATTGGCGGACAGCCACTCTTGCCTCCTTATTTTAAATGGCCAGAGGATCGCTACGGCCAATCGATGTTGTTCTTAGCCCAATTCGATTTAGCGCAACTCCCATCCGTGCGAGAGGACGGCCCTAAAAGCGGCCTGCTTACGCTCTTTCGCTCATCTGCGGCAACAAGCCTAAATAGCAAAGACCGCAAAGGATTTCACATTCACCTTGTACCTGAGAGCGATCGCAAAAACCTTGCCCCCACAGAACAACCAGATGGTCTCGAGCTACCAGCTTTCAGCTTTAAAAGTGGTCTGACCTATACCGTAGCCTGCGACCTGGAAGGGCTCAAAAAAATAGTCGACATACCCTTTGATATGCAAGCCGATATTGAGAAATGGATTAGTTCTTTTAACTCACTTTCAAAATGTCAAAGCCAAATGTTTGGTACCAATATTAGTGGCTTCAATCAGCTGCAAGAAACCTGCGCTTTTGCTTTCAACGGCATCTCTTACAATTCAGCAAGGGCTGCCGACAGCCACTATAGCCACTTGGTCAAAGACGCCGCAGACTGGCTCTTACTCGCTCGCATAAATGAAAGAGAACTATTTGGCGAAAATCACCCGGTACAAGAGACGGTGGTGCTGATCAGGCAGGAAGATTTGCAAGAAGGTCACTTCGACCGAGCCTGGATGGTCGTGCGCCCCAAGCTGTAATTGAAATTTTTAAGTATGAACAGTGGATGAAAGCCACTCAAGAATGTGGTGAATTGAACTTTTCACTTGGCCCTTTAGTGTCGCTGGAGCAGCCTTGCCTTCTAGGCTAGCCAAATAGTTACCAGTGCTCTTGTGATCAAAGGCGCGACGCAAGAATAGCTTAGGATCATTAATACCTTCCATGCCTACTGGTGTCTGACTGCGATCAAGACTGACCACAAGCTTAGACGACTTGATTGGCACCGATGAACCGGGCCAAACAGCATCAGCTGTTAAAGCCTTACCGTCTAAAGCAAGAGGCTCAACTACAATTTGCCTAGTGGCAGGCTGATACTGACTGCGAAGCATCAATTCAGAAATGCGACTATCACGAGTAGGCATTAGCACTCTAGTGATTTTAGAGTGGAAGAAATCAGAAGTGCCATCAATGCGCTTATCGAGGGGAAAAAGCTTCTCCACATTGCCAGCAGCGGCCTTGCTGTCGGCAATTTCATAGTACTGCCGATTGATCACTACGGGTGCCACTTCCGAGCGACCAGCAAATTTCGCAGTCTCAACCAAGGAACTAACGCTTTCTGCAGGTGTCAAAATAGTGACATCATGATTGCTGCGATCGCCTTGCTTAAGAACGCCAACAAGACGTCCTTCAGAATCAATAATTGGGCCGCCAGAATTGCCATTCTCGGCATGCAGTTTAATGCGCATATTCAATGGGTCAACACGCACAGCACTCAGTGTTTCTCCCGGAGACAAAAATGGTTTTTGCCAGCCGTTAGGAAAACCAACGCTAAAGAGTGGCTCACCAGCGGCATTGTTCTTGATCACACCAGAGCCTTCCACTGCCACTGGCGAAAATCTCGAAGCTGCCGCTGGATTCTTTAACTGAATCAGAGCCAAATCATGTAGGGGCAAAGACTTTAATACTTCGGCCTGGTGCGCCCGGCCAAAGCGATCAAAGATAGTCAAGTCGAGGGCATTATCGACCACATGGTGATTGGTCACCATGCGACCATCATTGCCCACCGAAAATGCGGTGCCAAAGCGACCAACCATGCCACCATCTTCTTGAGCAAGCACCTCTACCCGACCAACCTTACCGCTCATACTAGAGTAGAGTTTGCCTAAGTCACCAAACTTAGCGACCGTGACTTTCGAGCTAAGCGAAGCCTCTTCACCGACCTGCAAGAGTGGAATTTCAATTTTGGCTGCGGCCTGCTTGATGAAATAAGAACGAGTACCGATGGCCCCAGCACTGCCTGCCGCGCCCATCAAAGCAGTGTCAAAGAGAAAAGCACCTGCGGAATTACTCACCACTGCCTTGTTTTGCCAGTGTTGAGCTTCGGATTGCCAGCTCGAATTAGCGGCAGAAGCTACGTCAGCGCCATGCTTGGCCACTTCTAGACCAAAGGAAACGCCACCGGCAAGGCCGACGCTCTTTGCGGCCAGACCTATCATTCCTGGTTTATGAGTCACAACTGCCAGGCCAACGCCTAGGGCAGCCGCACCAGCGACCTTCAAACTTGTTTCGCCGGGGTTCTCAACTGCTCTTTTGGCCTCGGCGACAAAACCGGAACCCACAGAGCCTAGTAAATCGGCTTCCCGCAGAATCTTCGCGCCGGTAGATTCATTGGAGATTTGGGCTGGTTCTGCACTAGCTTCAAAGGGCATTAAGAAATCTCATACATGTAGTAAAGAGATCTATATGTTAAGGCCGCCCCTCGACCATGTCAGTGGGGAAATTACGAAGCTGAACCTAAAGAAAGAACGGCGTTTACAAGAGGCTATTTAAAACTGCCTAAATATAACTCGCCGATTGCGCGCCCGATTGGCTTCGTTGGTATTGGGCTTCTCCGGCCTGGTGAAGCCAAATCCTACAGCCTTGAGGCGCTCAGGTGAAATACCGCAACTTTCTATCAGATAGCGCTTCACCGACTCAGCCCGTCGCTGTGACAAGCTCATGTTGTAGTTATAGCTGCCAATAGTGCAGGTATGGCCCTCCACCTGCAACTTCAACTTCGGCTCTTTAGCAATGTAATGGCTCAGAGAGCGCAGAATAGCTTTAGAAGAATCGCGCAATTTAGCCGAGTCAAAGTCAAACAAAATCAGGTAAGAAGTTGCCACACCGCCATCTTTGAGCTGGTCGAAGATATTGCGGGCTTCTTTGGTAGCATCACTTTCGCCATAGGCATGGGCCAAAGAAGTCACCCAGCGAAACGGGGCGTTGCCTTGAACCATAAGGGGGAAGCGTGGATTGTCTAAAATCCAATAGGTCCAGCCGTTATCGCAGACAGCCTTAATACAGCGCACTGGCACATCTTTGCCTTCCACGCGCATGCTGATTGTCTCTTCCCCACTGCCGGTAATGTAATGGGGCATGGGCACAGTCTCTTGATGGAGGACCATGACACTCTCAGGGCCATCCAATGAAAACTCAGAGCGCTTGCCGAGCTTGAGATCTCTAAAGAGATCGTCAGAAATACGCAAAGCATTGTTATAACCAACCAGGGTGGTGGTTTCGTGCTTGGGATAGAACAAACTGACTTTGCGCGAATGATGAATATCGCCAGGCTCAACTCGCCGGGAACCCGATGCATCGGCAGGATTGCTCATCTGCCACTCGTATATATATCCGTTCCGTCCAGACTCTTCGATGCGGGCCATGAAATCGTAATTGCCGACCAGCTTCCACTGAGTATCAAGACCGTCAAAAATATGAAATGTCACTTCCAACCCTGGAGCAAATACCACCTGGGTGGTGGGGTCGGTAATCTCACGGGCCGCTGGCGCCTTGGCTTGGCGCTTTACAGGATCAGCGATTATGGTCTTCTTCGGGCCATAAGAGGCCGCCATGGCTGCCGGAGCCACTGTCAGCGAAACAAAATGTAGTAAGAGAGCTGCAAAAGCAGATATATAGGCGAAATTTGACATCTCTGCATTGTCGCAAAAGTTGCCTGAGCAAATCTAGGTAATGGCGCTAATGAGACAAAGAGCAACGACGATGATTAAAGAAAACTAGAGAATTGGCATTTAAGCCCTGGAGTTCAATAGGCTGACATTAGAGGCACGCTGAAAAACGGGCCAAATTGTTTTTTAAGGGTCACAAAACGGAGTTAGAGCAATGGGCAAGGCAGTAGGAATCGACTTAGGCACCACCAACTCTGTAGTAGCGGTAATGGAAGGCGGACAGCCAACCGTAATTGCCAATACTGAAGGAGCACGTACTACCCCATCAGTTGTAGCCATGAGCAAAGGTGGCGAAAGACTAGTAGGTCAATTGGCGCGACGCCAGGCTGTGGTAAATCCACAGAATACAGTCTATTCAATCAAGCGCTTTATGGGCAGACACTACTCTGAGGTAGCTTCTGAACTACAAAACATTTCCTACAAAGTTAAAGAAGGCCCTGAAGGCGGCTGCAAAGTTGCTATGGGCGGCAAAGACTATAGTCCTGAAGAAATCTCAGCAATGATTCTGCGCAAACTTAAAGAAGATGCTGAAAAATATTTAGGCGAAAAAGTAACTGGAGCAGTTATCACAGTTCCCGCCTACTTCAACGACTCGCAACGTCAGGCCACTAAAAACGCCGGACAAATTGCTGGACTTGAAGTACTACGCATCATCAACGAACCCACAGCAGCTGCTCTGGCATATGGTCTAGACCGCAAGAAGAACGAAACCATTTTGGTCTTCGACCTTGGTGGTGGCACCTTCGACGTATCAGTTCTCGAAGTAGGTGATGGTCTTTTTGAAGTCAAATCTACTTCAGGCGATACTCACTTAGGTGGCGACGACTTTGACCACTGTGTTGTGGAATGGCTAGCTAATGAGTTCAAGCAAGCCGAAGGCATTGACCTGCGCAAAGATCCACAAGCACTGCAAAGATTGATGGAAGCTTCAGAGAAAGCCAAAATTGAGCTTTCTTCAGTAACAGAGACTAGCATCTCGCTGCCATTCGTCACCGCTAACGAAACTGGTCCTAAGCACCTCGATATGAAGTTGACACGGGCTCGCTTCAACGAACTAACAAGAGACCTAGTGGCTCGTTGTAAGAAACCAGTAGAACAAGCTCTAGCTGATGCAAAACTGACTTACGACAATATTGAAGAAGTTGTATTGGTAGGCGGTTCTACTCGTATACCTGCGGTCAAAGACCTGGTTAAGAGCTTAACTGGCGGCAAAGAGCCAAACCAGAGCGTTAACCCCGATGAAGTAGTAGCAATTGGTGCGGCAGTTCAGGCTGGCGTTCTCGCCGGTGAAGTGAAAGAGATCGTATTGCTCGATGTCACACCACTATCGCTTGGTATTGAAACCATGGGTGGTGTGTTCACCAAACTGGTAGAAAAGAACACCACTATTCCTTGCCACAAATCGCAAATCTTCTCCACCGCTGAAGACAATCAACCAAACGTTGATGTCCAGGTCTTCCAAGGCGAGAGAGCCATGGCGCGCGACAACAAGATGCTAGGTAACTTCATTCTGGATGGTATCGCGCCAGGACGAAGAGGCCAGGCCAAAATCGAAGTATCTTTCGATATTGATGCTAACGGTATCGTTTCAGTTACAGCCAAAGACCAGACAACTGGCAAAGAACAGAAGATCACTATCACCGCTACAACCAACTTGACCAAAGAAGATATTGATCGCATGGTTAAAGAAGCCGAGTCTCATGCCAAAGATGATGAGAAAGCTAAAGAGAAAGCCGATATGCGCAACGATGCTGATGCATTGATTTACGCCGTAGAAAAACATGTTGCCGATTTTGGTGCTAGCAATAGCTCAGACAACAAAGCAAAAGCGGAAAGCCTGATTTCCGAACTGCGCCAGAAGGTCAAAGACAATGTCAGCAACGAAGCTCTTAAGAGCGCTATCGAAGCGCTACGTGCTCAATTGATGACTATGCAGCAAGAAGCAGAAGCAAAAAATAGAGAACCTGTCGGCGCAACTGCTGGTGGTGCATCTAGTGGCGCTTCTAGTGGTGGATCAGGCGGCGCTTCTAGTAGTAGCTCATCTAGCTCTAGCAGCAAGCCAAGCTCAAACAACGACGACGTGGTAGATGCTGAAGTTGTCTAAGTAAGGCATTCTTAAGGCATTACCTAAAAAATGCACAAAGTAAATGGTGGCTCAAATAGATATTTGAGTCACCATTTCTAAAAGGAGAGAAAATGGAAAAGGCTACTTTCGGAGCAGGCTGTTTCTGGGGCGTAGAAGAAAAATTCCGCCAGACCAAAGGTGTGGTAGAAACGAAAGTTGGTTACAGTGGCGGCCACACCGAAAACCCCACATACGAGCAAGTCTGTGGCAAGCAAACTGGTCATGCCGAAGTGGTCGAAGTAACCTTCGACCCAGCAGTAATTAGCTACGAGCAGCTCCTCAAGATATTCTTTGAGATGCACGACCCCACAACACTCAATCGCCAGGGCCCAGATCACGGCAGCCAGTACCGCTCAGCAATATATTTCCATTCCGCAGAGCAAGAGCAGCAAGCCAAAGAAATGATTGCCGCTCTGACTGCAGCCAAGGCCTTCAGAGACCCAATCGTCACCGAAGTAACAGCAGCAAAACCATTTTATGACGCTGAAGAATATCACCAGAAGTATCTAGCAAAGCGCGGCATTAACGTCTGCCACTAGTATTTATTTATTCTCTGAAAAGTGGCAGGGCCTTGTCTGCGCCCCACTCCATTATGGAGCCATCGTAGACCGGAAGCACGCGGCCTGTGTATGCCTCTAATAAAAGAGCATATGTAGATGCGCGTACACCGACCTCGCAGTAT
This sequence comes from uncultured bacterium, assembly GCA_913063055.1. Classification (GTDB taxonomy): domain Bacteria; phylum Cyanobacteriota; class Vampirovibrionia; order Obscuribacterales; family Obscuribacteraceae. Next base: position 8,819 of record CAJXZK010000080.1, on the reverse strand, counting down.
GTGATTAGATTTGGGTCGGAAAGCACCCGAGGGTCTAGCAGGGCCAGAAATTTGTCGCGGTTGACAAATGTCCCAGACTCTTCAAAAAGACTCTCATAAGAGAGCTGAACGGCCTCTGGTAGGTGACCCGTGCGTGGTTGATAATCAAAAGAATCACCCTGAAATTCGCTCAAGCTGCGAGTATCCACCGAAGTAGGCATTCTTCCGCTGCCGCACATACTTGCCAAGGCATTGGTACTGACCCGTCTGCGATGATCTAGGCGTAAGGTAAAGCAGCTTCTCTCGGCTCGGCTCTCCAGACGGTCAGAGCTACCGCCTGCATCAAGCCAGGCCCGCCAACCACCATCTAATAAGAAGACGTTTTCTACCCCCAGATAAAGAAGCATCCAGGCAATTCGCCCCTCGCGACCTTTAGAGGCAAGCGAATCGGCATAAACCACCACCGGTCGATGATTAGATAGCCCAAGCTGAGCCAGTCGGCCAGCAAACTCCTCCAGCCTAAAATTATCTAGCGCGCCCCAATAGCCGGGCTCCCAGAGGTCAAGGTTAAGGCCTGTAACCTTGAGATCAGGTTTAGCGTTCCAATCTTCCCAGCCCAACCGCAGGGCTGAGGGGATGTGTCCAGCCTCATATTCAGACTCAGGACGCGAGTCGACCACAAGAGGTGGCATCTGCCCGGGGATTTCACCGGCCAGTAGCAGTTGCAATTTGTGCGCTGAAATAAGTGCTATAGCCAATTGCGCAATCTAACTCTTAGTCGCTGCTTTGACAGGATAGTCTCTCGCGGCGGTCGTAACTTACTAGCATATTGAAGCAAGGTAAGTAGCTAAACAATGGTAGGTTCACGTAGTGATAAATGTTTGACGCAAAGAAACAAGGCGAAGTAGAAGAAGTAAAAGAAGTAGGAGACAGAAACGGGACAATACTCAATTGCTCAATCCAAAACTGTCAGATTTTTTGAAGAAAAACTGACAGCTTCAGAAAGTCAACAACAGAGAATAACTATCGCTCGAACTATAGCCCCTGACCGACCCTGAGCGTGCACAGTGCAAGAGAAAAGGGGGGCACTTGTCTTTCTGCTGAACCCAATTTGCACGTTTAATCTTTTTATTTTGAATTTTTCGCTTTTTCTTTGAACTTTTTAGAGCTTGCTGACGTTTAACAGTAAGTAAGAGGCAATTGCTGAAAAGCAAATTTGAAATTGCCTATCTCTAATAAAACAATATGAACAAGGAACCAGAGCAATGAAAAAATCAATTGCCTTCAGCACACTGTGCCTATCTTTAGTTACTGCCCTTATGCCAGCACTCGCTCAAGGCAGTGATACTAAAGGTGAAATAAAGACCGAAGTGAAGAGCGAGAAATCATGTAAAGCCGGCGGACACAAGGGTGGCGGCCACAAAAAAGGTGCCAGGCTTGAAGCTCTCAATCTTACAGAAGCACAAAAAGCTAAAATGACTGAGCTAAAAAATAGTCTCAAAGCTTCCATTTCACCTAAGCGCGAAGAACTAAAGACACACCGCAAAGCTCTTGGCGAACTGCTCTCCAGCGACAAAATCGACAAAGCTGCTGTGCAATCAGAACAGGATAAAATCAATGCACTATCAAATGACTTAGCAAATTCAATGCTTGCTTTCCGCATTGACTTTAACGAGAACCTCACCGCTGACCAACGCAAGCAAATGAAAGAAATGCGAGCTAGCTGGGGCGAAAAAAGACACGGCCACCGCCGCAACAGCTAAGGACAATTAAGACCAAATCAAAGGAAGCAAGAAGAAGCGTCAGTTTTGCTGACGCTTCTTCGCAATAGCCTAGAGACAATAAATGCCCCGCTGGCGAGGCGTGGCATTTATCTGGAGTCTCTACAGCTGCGATTATCGAGGTTGCCAAGATTAAAATACATAGGGAAAAGGATACTAATTCTCGAAGATTTCAATTGATAGTGACCGCTATAATCTAGAAGTGCAGCACCCTGAAGATTCAAAAGTTCAATTTATAAAGAGCGACTTGAAAAAACTAACGCTATCAAAATTTCGACTTCCCCTCAGTTTCCTAACACTCAGTACACTTGTATTTGGCTCACTGAGCTGCTTTAGCCAACCGGTCTACGGGCAAGTACTGCAAGGAGGCGTTGAAGAGCGCGTTTCTCCGCTGCAGGACAAATTTCGCATTGGTTCCACATTTTCTGAAGACTTGCTACCAGGCAATCACAAAATCAAAGAATGGTACAGATTGCCTGCCTGGCTAACTGGCGGCTTTGAATCCAAAACACTGAAGCTAACGACCCTATTGGGTGCCATCGAAAGTAAAAACGAGACCAGCTGCATACGTGGTCTGCAAGCAGATAAAACCGGAACTGTCTGGGACGCAGTGATTATCCCCAACTATGCTAGGGTAAAAACGGCCGGTGCCACAGACTTTGACATTTTTGAAGAGTACAAAGTATTAGAGTCTACAGCGGAAAAATTTCGCTGTGAAATTAAGTATACGGCCCTAACCGTAGACGACTTGTCGCACAAAATTTTGCGGGCGGAGAAGCGCAGCGAGATTCAAGAGCTTGTACCTACAACCAACGAAAACGTCATTGAATACAGCAAACAGATGCGCTATGACCAAGACGGCAAGCCACTTATGCATAGAGCAAAAAAGCTAGAAGTTCTGCTCTTTCACAACAGCAAATTTAAACCCCTCGATCAGTCGCCTGGTGGAACCTTCAACTACAAAGAAGAGTTTCGCAGCTACCTAACTGAATCAGGACAAGCCGATTTAATTCCAGAAGATCTCAAAGAGACAAAAGAATCAAAAGACGCAGAACTCCCAGAGGCGACAAAAGCCAAAGAGCCTCAATAGCCTGAGACTAAATTATTTCGCCGGAATCAAATCAGCTTGATTGGTCGACTGCAAGTATTCGCAGAAATCGCTGAAGTAATCGCGACCATCTTCATTTCGAATTGGTTTGAACGGCGCCTTGAGATATTCGCTGTAGTATTTTTTGAATGGTTTATCGAGAAGGGGCCGCCCCTGCTGGTCATAGCCCATACCAGTTGATTCTGCTTCGATAGTACGCCCCGGCTTACCGGGTCTAAAAGTATGCACTTCTCTTTTCTGAATATTTGAAATAATTCGGCCATCAGCTTTGCTGACACGAATACCCATGGCATGAATCTCAAGCACAACTTGATTAGGACTGACTTCAAGCGGCTTCATCTCAATAGTGTTATTTAGATCATAACTATCGCCTCGATCTACGCGCACCGTAAATGGTTCATTGCGCGGATGCCAAATATCACCACGATGATCAACCTGATAGCCGCGTCGCATGTCACGTTGAGAAACCTGCCGCCGATCAGGATAACCAAACTTCTTTTCTATTAGGGCCTCACGGTGCCAGTAACCGGCAAACCATGAGGGAATGCGATACCAGCCCTTGCCGGTATTCTGCGGCGGTAAGTTAGACTCCTGAAAAGTAGCACCAGCCTGCAACTTAAGGGGTACTGGAGCGACGGTAGCTCTAAACTCAACTGGCGCAGTATCAACACTATCTTGTTGCTCTTGCAGTGGCTGAGCAAGAGCAGCCGCAGTAATCACGAATGGCGCAAGCAAAGACAGAAAGATTGCCAATGAACAAGCAAAGCCAGCTTTCAAAGACGACTTAGTAAATGACATTTTAAGAAACCAAAGATTTAAACATCACCTGGGATGGTGGCTCGTAGCGAAAAATAGAGTAACCTTCAAAGTCAGGCAATAGTTCAATATGTCCATTCAAGACGACCTGATAGCCAGCTTTCTCATACATGCGACGAGCTCTTTCATTAGTGGCCTTAACGCCAATTTCAGAAGCCACTAATCCAGCCCTGACAATCAAAGCTTCGGCATTGTAAAGCAGGGCCTGCCCCACACCTTCACGCTCAATTACCGAGCGCACTCGCTCAATAATTCCAGTTGGCTTATCAACTTTAATGCGACTCTTAGGCTTCTGCCGCTCTAAGAGATCGACATAAGCCATAGCCACAATTTCATTGTCCAATTCCCCAACAATGGCGACAGAACCAGAGTTGATCAAATGTTTAAAAAAGCGCCGAGTCAAATCTAGATACTCTTCAGTTGGCGGCGGGGCATCATCGGGTTCAGAATCGGAACCAAGAAATTCAAGTGAAAGCCGGTCAATATCATTGAGTTCGGCCAATCGAAATTTGACAATCCCCCTAGAGGTTTTGTGCTCAGCCACCGGTAAAGGAGTTTCAAGAAAATTCACGACAATTCCCAAAATCTATCTGCGCAATAATGACACATGCCAGCGAAAGTATAAACCATGGCAGTCTACTTACAAGAGCCAGCACAGCCGCTAGCAGGATTGAGGAGAAGGACGCCCCGCTCCATTATGCAAGCATCATCGAAGCTGCCACAACTGCCATGGCAAAGCAATACCGGGCAAAAAACCGGATTGATATAACGCTTGCGCCAATGAGCAAAGTGAGCAACTGCCGAACCGGGCAAAATTATTGCCTTGTCTAGACCATTCAAGCCTTCTTCGCCCTGACAACAAGAGTCAGTCATATCAACGGCTTCAGGGCGGCGAATTCGCAGCTCTGAAGCTAAACCTGGCGGGCACCATAAAGAGAAGGCAATGCCGCCAACACTGAGAAAACAAAAAAAGGCGGAAGTCGACGAACGCTTCGGCCGCAAGCCTAATAAATAGTGCCAAGCTCCTGGCAAAGTTTTTGCCATCAAAAACGAAAACGCATCAGGTGGCAAGCTGGGCAATGCAGACCAGCGGCCCGCAAACCAATAGATGCACCCTGATTAAGAGCCGTATTGAGGAACATACGAGCCACTGGATGACTGCGAGGAGCCACCCCGACCACCGGCGGGGCTGCCGGCAGAGTTGCTGACGCCGGGGTTACTCCCATGGTTGGCGCCAACAGGCCGTTCTTAGCGGAGCTAAGCTGAAAAGTTCCTGGGGCAACGGTAACTGGATCTACTGGCAGCGCTCCTAATTGGGGGGATGCAATCAAAGGAGGTTGCTCGGCAGCACTACCAGGCAGAACAGCAGAATTGAGAACCGGGGCAGTCAAAACAGGAGCGCCATCAAAGCCCATTGAAGAATCACCCGCTATTGCCGGAAACTGAGCCGGGGCGGCGTTCGGAGTAGAGCCCGAAGCATAGGCCGGAGCAGAGCTCGAAGCAGAGGTCGGAGCATAAGTAGAAGCAGGGGCTGCCGAAGAAACACCAGGAAGGCCAAATTGCCCACGAGCAGCTTGGCGATGGTTTTCTCTGAAACTAAAGGCCGGGCAATTGCGCAAGCTCTTCTCAATAGAGCTAACGGCCTCGGCTATTTCTTTATCATGAGGTTTTAGAGCTAAAGCGGCACGATAACTGCTTAGCGCCCCTATCAAATCACCCTTTCGCTCGGCTAAAGCACCGAGATCATAAAAAGCATCAACATTGGCCGGATCACGACTGAGCACGTGGCGGAAAGCAGCTTCAGCTTCTTCATAGTTGCCTTCATTGTGCTTACGGGCACCATACTTGAGGACGGCAGTCACTTCAGCATCGGCCTTCTGCCCTGACTGGTCTATATGGGGAGTGAGAGCCGTCAGTCTAGTTTCAGGGCCTAGTCCTTTCAGCGGCCTTGCCGCAGACGTGACAGTCGATGGTTTTGCAGCCCTGCGCTTACGCTGAGACCGGTGTGCCTTGGCCGCTTTGGTATGAGCAAGGGGCGGACTAGTTGAAACCTGAGAAGACGTTGAAACTTGAGGAGAGTTCGAAGTCTGGCAACGAACTGGCTCCACGGCAGCGATCGCCACTAGCGGTGCCATTGCCAGAGCAAGCACAGAAGCCGACAGGCGTCTAAGAACAGGCGCAGCAAAGAGGGAGGACCCACGCCAACCTGCCTGCTTGGTATGCTTTTGCTCGTCTAGCTTGCACATACCTCAATTATCCTTCAATTTCAAAAATTAGGCGGAAACTTGCAAAATCTAAGACTTTTGAGCATCTAACGATACCTGGAAGCTTTGGAACCGCCAAAGACGCCATCATCGGCCGCCACCCTGCTATCAATTGAAGAGTTAATAGTCGCCATGGCCCGAGAGAGCCCATAGGTATAGCCTAGCGAATCAAACTTAGCGCCAACCTTCTCTTCTGGGCCAATTTCACCGCTAAATACCCTGAAATAGTCAGGGCCAGCATCTAACAAGTCTTTAAAGTTGTAGGCCCACTTTTCAGCTACCCCTAAGACACAGGCATAGGGCAAAAACCGTCCAAAGGCACTAGGGTCTTCGCGAGCTATGCGTTCAAATTGAGTGTGATCAGCACTCCTGACAAAACTTCTAAAGGCTTCCGCTTGCCGCAATGCAACAACCCCTTTTAGAGTTCGCTTAGGCATAATCACACTGGCGAAAATGATCATCAATCCTGATAAGGCAAAACCCATGCCGTATTGCTTATAGAGATCGCCTGCCAGCACTGCTTTTGTCAGCAGCATCACACCTACACCCAAAACCAGTGAGCCGACAACCACAAAAGCATCACGATCATTCTGAGGTAAACGGGCGAAATATTGGTCTTTCACCAATGTTTGATAAATAAGACGACGCATATCACTAAGATACTCGCGGTACTGGCCACGCAAAATCGACAAATGGGTTTTATCGTTGGCCACGAACATACTCGATAGCAGCAAGACCTCATGGGGCTTTAGACGCTCGGGGTCGGGGCTAGCTGCCTTCTTAAACTGATAATCTTTGTTGTCTAGCCCCATCAATCCACCATAGGGCACTTCAGTAATTATCAAATAACCCCGACAGGCCAAATCGAGCAGAGTAGCAGTGATGTCATGCTTGTCGCAGTGCTCATCAATGAGCGTACCTAGCTCAGCAGGTGTCAAATCAGTTGGTGGCATCCACTCTGAAGCAGCCTGGAAACTAAGCGGGTCGCGACCGCAGATAAACCACAAGAGCGCCAGTAGAACAAAAGTGATAGCAGGAATTGCCAGACTAGACTTCCAGTAAAGCAAAGCGACAATGAGGCTATCAATAATTGTTGGCGGACCAATTGACGCCATCGGAAAAGTAGCAACAAGGGAGAAATCCTGGCCAGAAGATATATGGTTAGCAGAAAACTGCAAACTGTTACCGGCAACTCGGCCCTGGGATCGACCTTTTGCGCCGCTAGAACCAAGATAAGAAAGGGTCTTAACGGCAGAAAGATTGATCTTGGCAGGCACGTGCAAAACAACATTTACATTATCAATGGGGCATGACCATTCACTGCCCAGACAGCTCCAAAAAAGTTCGGGTAGCTTAGTTAAGAAGTTAACAGCATTATTGGCTTCATACTGAACGCTAAAGATATGCTGACCAGTCAACAATTTCTTGCTATCACCAATCTGTAAATTGGCAAAGCCACCCATAAGTTTGCAGGTATAGGGCGCAGACTTATCACCGTCTTTAACTGCAAGGGGCAATATGGTCAGGGTTGTAGCCTTGCCATGGCGCGTATACTGCAGAGGAATGCGCCGGTATATGGCTGGCCGTCGAGCCTTTTCAAAATCATAGCGTATAGTTTCGGTAACTTTGAGTACACCATTTTCGCTCAAAACCAGATCGACACGAAAGTCTTTTATGCGCTCAGCTTGAGCACTTTGCCAAGGGAAAAGAAAAGCCAGGGAGAGCAAAGTGCTAAGCAATAGTTTTGACCAACTAAAATGCATCGTGTCACCCCTAAACTTAGGGCTATTATAGTTGCGGTAGCAGTGACGAATTTCAAGAGGCTTTAACCAAAGCTTCTTTCTGAGGGCCATCAATGACAACCTGGAAAGTGCTGGCATTAACGGCCCTGCCCACGATAGCGGCAATCGGATGCGATAGAGACAAAGACACTGCCAGTGAAAGTATTAGAATTAGCAAAGATTGCGCAGCAGTCTGCGATGTCAAATCTGCCGATAGAAAAATCAATGACTAGTCTTGTTCAAAGCCAGCACAAGAAGAGCAAATTCCTCAGCACTCTAGCAATGTCAGTTTTGCTTGTTGCTTCCCACCTCTACTGGCCACTTAGTTGCCGAGCAGCCGAAAACACCGTTAGTGCAGACCATTTTTTGCGTTGCTACAACGAAGCGCTGAGGGCCACACAATCAAGGCGCTGGCAAGTGGCCTTAGACTTTAACACCGCCGCTTTGCACGAAGCAAATCAGGCCAGCTCTGAGCGCAGCCGCTATTTGCAAGCACGTCTGCTACAAGGCTTACTTTTCAATCGCATGGACAAGCCACAAAAGGCCTTTGAGACCCTGAGCGATCTGCTCAAGCCGCTAACAGCACAATACGGCAAAAGCAGCAAAGAAGTAGGCAGCGCTTACTCTGAGTTAGCAGAGGCTGAGCTTGCTCTAGGTCAAAACAAAAACGCAGAACAAAATGCCCGAAAAGCAATCGATATTTTTGAGCAAATAGATAAAGACCATAGAGATAAAGAGAAACAAGTTAGCGAAAGAGAACTAGGGCTGAGTATTTTACGTTTGGCTCGCGCCCTTGCTAGCCAGGGCTTCAACGAAGATGCTCGCGCAGATTTCTTACGCGCTCGCAATTTACTAGCAGCCGAGCCTGGCTACAAAGAACAAGACCTAGCCGATGAGTTAAGACTTGAAGCTATGTTCTTTGGCAAATTAGGCAGCCACAAAACAGCCACCCAACTGTTTGAAAAAAGTTGCCAACTAAAGGAAGCCCTGTCCGATCCAGAGCAACCAGCACACTTAGCAGGCGAAGTAAAATTCAACTGGGAGCACGGCTCACCGAGATCCCATGAGATTATCGATCATGAATTTCCCC
>CAJXZK010000079.1 GCA_913063055.1 uncultured bacterium | reverse complement strand
GACTCAAGCAATCGAAGGTATTTCATTTACTGAGATGGTTAAGCACCAGCAAATGCTAGCTGATATTGTCCTTAAAAATGACAGCATCCGTGGCGCTATGTCTAGCGTTGGCGCCAGTGGCCCCAATCAAGCTGTCAATCAAGGTCGTATTTTTATGGTCTTGAAAGATAGGGCAGACCGGCCTGGTCATGCCTCTCTTGATCAGGTTATTCAGGAGTTGCGCAAAAAAACTGCCAATGTTCCAGGCATCAATTTGTTTATGCAAAATCTTGGTGGCATCCGCATCGGTGGACAGCTAACCAAAGCGCAATATCAAGTGACGCTCTCAGGTTCTGAGTTGCAGGAATTATATAAAGCTTCGCGTGATTTTGAGGCAAAGCTCAAGGCTATGCCTAATTTGCAAGACGTAAACAGCGACTTGCAAGTAAAGAATTTGCAGCTAAACGTGGAGATTGACCGAGATAAATGTGCTCGTCTTGGTATCAATGTTCAGCAGGTCCAGGACGCGCTCAATAACGCCTATTCTGCCCGGCAGGTTTCGGTGATTTATACCCCGACCAATCAATATTGGGTAATACTCGAAGTTGAGCCCCAATATACTGAAGATCCTTCGATGTTGCACTGGTTCTTTGTGCGGGCCGGAAATGGTCAGCTCGTGCCGCTCGATACTCTTGCTACTGTTGACCGTGGTGCTGGGCCTTTGCTCGTTAATCACTTAGGTCAGTTTCCCTCGGTGACAGTGTCGTTCAATCTTAAGCCTGGCGTGGCCTTGAGTGAGGCTGTTGCTCCAGTAAAAGAACTGGTGGCAAGTGGTTTGCCCGAAGATGTATCAGGTAGTTTTCAGGGAACGGCTCAAGCTTTTGAAAGTTCTACTCAGAATTTAGGCGTACTGTTGCTAATTTCTATCATCGTCATTTGTATAGTTCTCGGCATCCTCTACGAGAGTTTCATTCACCCAATTACCATACTCTCCGGCCTCCCATCTGCTGGTTTGGGGGCCCTTTTGACTTTGATAATTTTCAATATGAATCTCGACGTATACGGGTTTTTAGGCCTGATTCTGCTGGTTGGTATTGTCAAAAAGAATGCCATCATGATGATAGATTTTGCCGTCGATGTTGAGCGCGAGCAAAATCTTAAAGCTGAGGCCGCTATCTATCAAGCATGTTTAGTGCGCTTCCGCCCGATCATGATGACGACCATGGCTGCTATTTTGGGCAGCTTACCAATTGCTATTGGTTTTGGCGAAAGTGGCGGTTCAAGGCAAACGCTTGGTATGACAATTGTGGGTGGCTTACTGGTATCGCAGCTGGTGACTTTATATATCACACCAGTATTTTATATCTACCTAGATCGCTTCCAGCATTTTATAAAAGATAAAACTGTTTTTCGCCTGCCTCGCAAGCCGAGGCTTGATGGGCCGGTAAGTCAGCTTGAAAAGTATGAGGACGCCAAATGAATCTTAGCGCCATCTTTATTAAGCGGCCAGTAATGACTACCCTGGTGATGATAGCCATACTTTTCTTTGGCTTGATGGGCTATCAGGCTTTGCCTATCAGTGACTTGCCTAACGTCGATTTCCCCACCTTGCAAGTGACCGGCACCCTTCCTGGTGCTAGCGCTGAGACCATGGCGTCTGCCGTGTCCATGCCGCTAGAAAAGCAATTTGCCACCATCGCTGGCTTGACGCAGATGACTTCCACTAGCACCCTCAGCCAGTCGCTCATTACTTTACAATTCGACCCTTCCCGCGATATGGATGGCGCTTCTCTTGATGTGCAAGCGGCAATAACAGCAGCTTCTAAACAACTGCCGCCGCAGATGACCATGCCGCCGACTTTTTCGAAAGTGAACCCAGCCAGCCAACCAGTGATTTACTTGGCTGTGAGTTCTGATAGCTTGCCCCTGCATCAAGTTGATTATTATGCCGAAACTCTAATTGCCCAGCGCATGTCGCGCATAAGTGGTGTGGCCCAGGTGCAGGTCAATGGCTCTCAGGCCTATGCTGTTCGGGTGCAGGTAAATCCCCAGAGGCTCGCCACTTATGGCCTTGGTATCAACGATGTTATGGCTGCGGTGGTATCAGCTAATCAAAATCAGCCCACAGGCACCCTCTGGGGCAAGCATCAGGCTTTTACCATTCAGTCTAATGGTCAGTTGCTCAATGCCGATGCTTACAAACCGGTCATTGTTGCTTATCAAAACAACGCTCCCATTCGCCTAGAGAACCTGGGACAAGTTATTGATAGTGTGCAGAATGATAAGTCGGGCGGTATCTACAACGGCAAGCCAGCCATCATTTTAGCGGTGCTGAAGCAGCCTGGCGCCAATACCATTCAGGTCGTCGACAGCATCAAGAAGCTATTGCCATCATTTAGAACACTGACCCCAGAAACTGTTCATTTAGATGTGCTCTATGATCAATCGCAAACCATTCGCGAATCGGTCAAGGATGTGCAAGTTACCCTGTTGTTAACCGTGGCCCTGGTTGTTCTTGTGATTTTTGTTTTTCTTGGTAATCTCTCCGCCACTGTCATTCCTAGCTTGGCTTTGCCGATTTCGGTGGTTGGTACATTTGCCGCCATGAAATTATTGGGCTTTAGCTTAGACAACCTATCTTTGATGGCGCTATCACTTTCTGTGGGCTTTGTGGTCGATGACGCTATTGTTATGCTTGAGAACATTGTGCGCCATATGGAAATGGGCGAGACGCCTATGGAAGCAGCACTAAATGGCTCCAGAGAAATTGGTTTTACAATTCTGTCCATGACATTGTCTCTGGTGGCAGTGTTTATTCCCGTTTTATTGTTGCCAGGAATCGTCGGTCGGCTCTTTAATGAATTTGCCGTGACCATTTCGGTTGCCATTCTAATTTCTGGCTTTATTTCTATTAGCCTCACACCCATGCTCTGTAGCCGTTTTCTCAAAGCTGAGAAGAAAGAGGAGCAAAGTGTTTTTGTTCGTGCCGCTGAGAAAGTCTTTAAGCGGGCCCTTGAGCTTTATGATTGGTCGCTTACTATTGCTCTCAATAACAAGGCATCGGTGCTTGTCGTCTTTACTATGATGTTTATGGCCACCGGTTATCTTTTTGCTGTGATTCCCAAAGGCTTTATGCCTACTGAAGATACTGGCCAGATTGTCTGTATGACCGAAGCTGATCAAGGCACTTCTTATGATGCCATGGTCAAGTTGCACAAAACCTTGACTGATATCATTGCCCAAGACCCCAGTGTGCATAGTTACATGTCGAGCTTGGGAGTGGGTAACGGTAGCCCGAATATCGCTCTCAATCAAGGCCGCATCTTGATAGTGCTTAAGCCGAAAGAAGAGCGCAGCAACAAGATGTCAGTTCATGATGTCATTGCTGAGTTGTCTACCAAGCTTGCTGCTGTGCCTGGTATCAATTCATATTTGCAGAACCCGCCGACTATTACCATTGGCGGTCAAGTAACTAAGTCACTTTACCAATTTACTTTATCAAGCCCGAACCGTGATGAACTCTATGCGGCTGGGCACGCCTTGCTAGATAAAGTAAAAGAACTGCCCGGTGTTGTGGATGTTGCTAGTGATATGCAAGTAGACAACCCTGAAGTGCACATTGAGATCAATCGCGACAAATGCTCACAGCTTGGGCTAACTATGCAGCAAGTGGAAGATGCGCTCTCTAGCGCTTATGCCACGCGGCAGATTTCAACCATGTACACTCCGGCCAACCAGTATTGGGTAATCATTGAAGTTGAGCCCCGCTTTTACCGTGACCCCTCTGTGCTCAAACAGCTTTTCTTGCATACACCAAGTGGTCGCTTAGTGCCGCTTGATACCATCGCTGAGATTAAAACTGGCATAGGCCCATTGTTGGTGAACCACCTTGGCCAGTTTTCTTCGGTGACAATTTCATTCAATTTGCTGCCAGGCAAATCTCTTGGTGAAGCGGTGGGTGAGATTAATCGACTGGCCGCTGAGACCGTGCCCAAGTCGGTAACAACGGCCTTCCAGGGCACGGCAGAGGCCTTTGAAGATTCATTCCAGAATCTTTGGATGTTGCTTGCCATTGCCATACTGGTTATCTACATTGTGCTTGGTATTCTCTACGAGAGCTTTATCCATCCCATTACCATTCTTTCGGGCCTGCCGTCAGCTGGTCTTGGCGCTCTCATGGTGCTGCTCATCACCAAGCACGATCTGGATATTTATGGATTTCTTGGCTTGATCATGTTGATTGGCATCGTCAAGAAAAATGCCATCATGATGATTGACTTTGCCTTAGATGCCGAGCGTGAGCAGGGCAAGCCGCCAGAGCAAGCTATCTACGAAGCTTGCCTGACGCGCTTTAGGCCCATTATGATGACCACCATGGCTGCCCTCATGGGAGCTGTGCCAATTGCTATTGGTCTTGGTGCTGGCTCCGAATCGCGGCAACCACTGGGCTTGACTGTAGTCGGCGGTCTGCTGGTATCGCAGGTGGTGACGCTGTACATTACTCCCGTGTTCTATATTTACCTTGACCGGCTGCAAACGAGGCTAATGCGCAAGCAAGAGAAACCTCTGGTTGAAGCTGTGGAGCCGAGGGTTTAGGGGTTGTTCTACCGACTTACCACAAGCTCTTCTAGCTCTTCTGGTGCCATGCCATAGAGCGCCCGTGTTCTAGCAACTTCTTCTGTGGGGCTATTGCCGAACATTCTTTTGAATTCACGACTGAACTGCGAGAGGCTGTTGTAGCCAACTTTTTCGGAAGCCTCTGAAGCATTCAAGCCATCTTGCACCATGAGAATTTTTGCTTTGTGCAAGCGAAGCGATTTGACATACTGCAAGGGCGACGTGGCTGTCAGATCTTTGAAATGCTGGTGAAACATGGTGGCGCTCATATTCAACGAACGAGCGAGGTCATCTACGCTTATTTCGGTGGCGTACTTTTCATGAATGTGCTCAAGTACGCTATTCATATCGCTCAAGTGCCCTTGCCGTGTGGCCAGTGCATAAAGGGCGCTGCCATGCGGCCCCCTTAGAACTCGGTAGTAGATCTCGCGCAAAATTTGTCCGCTCAGTACTTTTAGATCGCACACAGCCTCGGGCGAACCTTCGCTGGCGGGAGCAAGAATTGCCATCAGCCGCTCTACTGGTTCAAGAATTTCTGCTGTCAGGGGGGTGGCGTAGGATGCCTCTGCCACCTTGTCGCGCCGCGGTTTTATGTCCATTTGTAGAACCAGTTCTCGGAGAACTGGCAGCTCTATATTGATAGTGATTGCTAGAAGCGGATTTTCCTCGCTGGCAAATGTTTCGCATTCAAAAGGCATAGAAATGGCAGTAACAAAATAGTTGTCGGCGTCATAAATGCAAATGCGATCGCCAATGTATCCCCTTTTCGTGCCCTGTAGAACAATGACAATGCTTGGTTGATAGAGCACAGGTGTTCGGGGTAAGTGCTTCTCTACTCGCCCCACATGAACGTTTGCTAGGCAGGTTTTGCGTACGCTCGGGGTTGTGGCGATGCGCATCGCATGTTTAATAGTTGTGGTCAAAAGTTGATTAGGCATAAAAAGATTATACACCCTGTCCTATGTGCTTTTGGACGGTCGGCCGGAGGATTAGGCAAACATTGCGTACTTTTCGGCGTATTCAAAACGGGCGGACGGAGTTTTAATAAAGGGAACAGAAACCACTTCGTTGCAAAGCCCTTTGCAGTCAGTCGCAGAGGCTGAGCCTGGCGTACCCGGGCGTAACGTGATTAGGAGAGATAGAGTAATGACTAATGCTGTAGCGACAAAACTAGTGAATGCCTTTGCGGCCAGTGACCCCAAAGCAGCTTTGCAATCAATGAAGATTCCACGCCGAGAACTACTGGCCGATGATGTGCAGCTTGAGATACTCTTCTGCGGCGTCTGCCACTCTGACCTACATATGGCCCGCAATGAGTGGAGCATCACTCAATATCCGGTTGTACCTGGCCACGAAATGGTGGGCAAAGTCGCAGCTGTTGGTTCGGCGGTGAAAAAATTCAAGGTCGGTGACCTGGTTGCTGTTGGCACCACAGTTGATTCTTGTGGCCAATGCGCTGACTGTAATGAAGACCTGGAAGTCTATTGCGAGCATAATGTTGGCACTTATAATGCCGAAGACAAGCATATCGGCGGTACCACTTTTGGTGGTTATTCTCAGAGCATTGTTGTGCGTGAAAAATATGTTTTGCGCATGCCTGATGGTCTTGATTTGGCCAGTGCTGCACCGCTACTTTGTGCTGGTATCACCACCTATTCGCCGCTTAAGCACTGGAAGGTTGGCCCCGGTAAAAAGGTGGGTATCGTTGGCCTTGGTGGCCTCGGACACCTCGGAGTAAAGTTCGCTAAAGCTTTGGGTGCCCATGTAGTGCTATTCACAACTTCTCCATCAAAGGTAGATGATGCTAAAAAACTTGGCGCTGACGAAGTCGTGCTCTCTAAGAATGCTGATGAAATGGCCCAACATGCTACTTCTTTTGATTTCATTCTTGACTGTGTTTCGGCTGACCACGATTTAAATGCCTATTTTGCTCTGCTTAAGAGAGATGGCACCTTAACTCTCGTTGGCGCCCCAGAGAAGCCATTGACGGTGCATGCCTTTGCCTTGCTGCCCAAGAGACGAAACTTTGCTGGCTCTGCCACTGGTGGTATCAAAGAAACCCAAGAAATGCTCGATTTTTGTGCAAAACACAATATCGTTGCCGAAGTCGAAATGATTGAAATGTCGCAAGTGAACGAGGCGTTTGAGCGCTTGCTCAAGCAAGACGTTAAGTATCGCTTTGTCATCGACATGAAGAAGTCAAAGGAAATTAGCGCTTCTTAACTGAGTGCAATAGATTGACTGATCGCGAATCAATTTCGAACCAGATTCGAATTGACACGCGATCTAAGGAGAAATAATGGAAAAGAGGAAACTTGGGAGTAGTAACCTTGAAGTGTCTGCCCTTGGCTTAGGCTGCATGGGTATGAGCTTTAGCTATGGCAAAGCCGCCGATAAACAAGAGATGATCAAGCTGATGAGAGCAGCTGTTGAAAAAGGTATCAACTTTTTCGATACGGCAGAAGTCTATGGCCCTTATACAAATGAGGAACTTGTGGGCGAAGCTCTCTCGCCCATTCGTGACCAGGTTGTCATTGCCACTAAGTTTGGTTTCAAGCTTGATCCAACAGGCAAAGAAAAGTGGCTAGGCCTAAATAGCCGTCCGGAGCAAATTAAGCTTGTGGCGGAAGCTTCTCTCAAGCGGCTTAAGGTCGATGTGATTGATTTGTTCTATCAGCATCGGGTTGACCCGGCCGTGCCAATTGAAGAAGTGGCTGGTGCTGTTCAGGAGCTGATTAAAGCCGGCAAGGTCAGACACTTTGGTTTGTCTGAAGCTGCTGCCGACACTATTCGTCGTGCCCATGTGGTACAACCGGTCACAGCCTTGCAAAGTGAATACTCGCTCTGGTGGCGACGACCAGAAAAGGAAATCATGCCGCTGCTTAGTGAGTTGAATATTGGTTTCGTGCCATACAGCCCGCTTGGCAAGGGCTTCTTAGCTGGAAGGTTTGACAGTCAGTCGACTTTTGATAGTACCGATTTTCGCAGTACTTTGCCGCGCTTCACCCCAGAAGCATTGAAAGCCAATCAAGCACTGGTTGATCTGCTTGAGAATATGGCCAAGAAAAAGCATGGCACTCCTGCTCAAATTGCTCTAGCCTGGCTGCTGGCGCAGAGTGCGAATCTGGTGCCAATCCCTGGCACGACCAAGCTGGCACGTCTAGATGAGAACCTTGGCGCTCTCAGAATTGAGCTGACCGCAGCTGACCTTCGCGAGATCGAGAGTGCTGCTGCCAAAATCGAGGTGCAGGGTGATCGTTATCCTAAGCACCTTGAAGCGATGACTAATCGATAGCTAGTGCGAGAGCAATCATTCTCTGTCCCTCGGCAACAAACTTATTTACTTTAACCGATAAGTGGCGACTGGGTCTTCCCAGAAGCCACGAGCAGTCCAGGTTTCTGTGCCATCCTTGAGTCTAATATTTCGGGCGGCAAGTCTCTCTTGTAGTTGGTGGAAAGCCTGGGCTGAGAGGCCGATTTTATCTCGGCTTGTGAAAATATATCTGAGCGCGCTATTGGTTGCTATTTGCTCTACTTGATTGACCTTGATGTAACTATTAGTAAGGTCAATTGCCTCAAGGCTTTGCATACTCAAAAGCGTATCTATTGATTTTTTCGTTAGTGCGTTGCTGTCGAGAAGTAGCCATTTCAGTTGTTTGATCTTAGCTATTTGCAGGCAGTCATTTTCGCTAAGCTCTGAACCAACAATCGCCAGGTATTTGAGATTCTTTGAACTGCTCAATTTAGTTACTAGTTTTGTTGGTTTTCCGATTCCAACTACTTTAATAAATTCTAGCTGGGGCAATATTCTCAGTTTGGCAATTTGCTCAGCTTCAAGTTCTCCAGATTGCTCTGGCTTTTTTGAGTCTTCGGTCAGGGAACGATTCTGGTGGAGCACTGTCAGATATCTAAGTTTTACAAGACTGTCAATTTCTTGGAACAGGCAAGATTGGATCAGTTCATCGCCATAGAGTTCGAGACTCTCGAGGTTTTTCAAGCGACCAATTGCTTTTTGAACTGCTCTGTCTGAGCTGTAAAAAGCCCGCAGACCAAATAAGGGTAAGGTGTTCATTTGCTCAATAAAAGTCGCTATTCCTGCTTGTTCGACTGAGCTGCGGTATTCGATTGACCAGAATAGTTTTCCTTGTGTCGGATCTATTGTTACTTTATTAGTCAACGGTATTTCATCGCTAACAGCTTTAGTTCTAACCACTTGGAGAAATCCAAGAGAGACTCCTTGCGGCACCGAAATTGTAGTTATGCCGTTTCGCTGGGTGATTTGGAGCGGACTATTAGGTCCATTTTTCGCTCTGGTCCGGAGTGTTTGGGATACGGTAAGTTTTGATAACTTTGACTCGAGCGGGTCGCCGTTCGACATTGAGCCGGCGACGCCTTTTATTAATCCCATGTTAGCAAAATCATCCTTAAACGATTTCGATGACGGGCTTTCGACCGTTGCCAGTTTAGTTGTCTTCTGCCAGCATAGAATTGCTACTGCACTTAATGTCGATATCAAAATTGCTGCTGAAATAGTTAGTGCTAATACCTGCTGAAGAGAACGAGGCCCGGCATCATCTCGGGTCCCGTGAGGATGCTCTTTTTTGAGAATTTCGCTAAGACTATTTATTACCTCTTGGGCGCTGTGTGGTCGCTCATCGGCATCCTTAGCCAATAAACTTTTCAATAGTCGCTCTAGCTCAATTGAGTAGCCTGGATTAATACTGTTGCTTGTTAGGCCTTGATATGGTGCTTTGATGTGCTGTTCTTTGATTTCCTCAATGTTCTCTGCTTCGTAGGGTGCGTGACCTGTTAGAGCCTCATAGAGTGAGCAGCCAAGGGCGTAGAGATCTGTTCGCGGAGTAATTTTCCCCGATAGCCATTCTTCAGGGCTCATGTAGCAGGGGGAACCAACGATTTCTGCTGTTCTGGTCTGAGTCTGGGCGCCATATTGGTTGAACTGGCTGATGCCAAAATCGAGTATTTTTACATCAGGCCCAGTGGTTCCTTCTTTCGTTTTTTCAGTATCGCCCTCGGTGCCATGTATTAACATGATGTTGCCAGGCTTTAGGTCTTTGTGCACTAGGCCTTTTAAATGAATGTACGAAAGTCCCTCGGCTACCTTTTTGAAGATAGATAGAGCCTCGTCTGCTTGTATTGGTCCAAGTCTATCGATTCTGTCAGCTAGAGTTTCTCCACTGGCTAACTCCATGGCAATGAGCGGCCATTTGCCTTTGTGTAAGGCGAAGTCAAGTACTTTGATGAGGCATTGATGATTGAGCAGAACTAGCTTTCTAGCCTCTTCGCGAAAAAGCTCTTCATTGTTTTCAAATGCGAGATCCGCTTTCATGATTTTAAGGGCAACAAGGCGATGCAAACGCATATGCTCGGCTAGATAGACGAAGCTCATTCCCCCTTCGCCTAAACTATCAACAAGTTTGTATGTATTGGCAAGAGTTTGAGCTGTCTCTAGTTCTTGTTGTAGCTGCGCCTGCATTACCGTTTCTTCGGCGTGTCTGCTAGTGCTGGTTAGCTGTGATGCTTTGAGTAGAGAACTGGTCTTTTGCACGATAACTGTGCGCTTACAATTGCAGTAATTTTGATTTTGCAAAAAGGCTGTTAGCGAGGCGTGTGATTTATTCCTTATTTTTTTAGAGCAGCGTGAGCAGTATGAAATCTCAAGTTTGGCCTTGGCAATTTTTGCTAAATTAGGAGCTGATTTATTGCATGAACAAACGCTTTTGCCGAGCACAAACTGAGTCAGGGAGCCTGCTTTGGTCGAAGCTATATTGTTTCCGCAACTGAGGCAGGCTGCCATTAATTCTGACTTCCCGTATTCTTAAACTAGTTGCTTTGTAATTGGAGCGGCTATTAAATTTAAGCAGCCCCATCTCTCATCTTGCATATTGATTTGTACTGTCCGGCCTTAGTTCTGTAGCTATGCCATTTCTAGGTTCTGTATATTTTAAACTATCTAAGTAAGTTTCTTCCTTTCGCCATGGGCCCCAAGCTTTATTCAACAACTCCACTAAGAGCAGTCATTTGCGGCTTGTGTAATTTTGCCTTGGATGTTGCCATCGTATTCATTCGACTTTAATGAACCTTGAAAGCTAGAAACTTTCCATAAAACAAACAGGGAAGAAGTCTCCTATCTGACCTCTTCTCTGCTGATTTTTGATTCTGATGAATTGAGGACAATTATCTTGTCATTCCTCCAATTGCTGTGCCGAGACCGCCGGGAAGTATGACCGGTAAGGTCTGGCCGAGCACTACTGATTGTATGATTTTCGTTTTGATTTCCGCTGGATTTGATAACACTAGGTGGCCATTTCTATCTGGTGTTAGATTGATAGTGACTTCAGATGGAGCGCCAAGAATGTGGGCTAGCACTGATTTTTGAGCCACCTTAGCTTGATAGTGCAGGCGGTCATCAGCCCCTCTCACCATGGTGACACTCTTGACGGTACCGTCAAAATCGTAACCCATCGGGCCTTCGAACTTCAGATTCATTCCTTTTATGTTGACGAGTTGTTGTCCTCCGTCTCGGGAAACTAGATCAAACGACACTTTATCCATTTGCATTTTTGATAGTTCTACTAGCCCGCCTGTGCCAGGGACATTTTCACCTACTTTTATGGAGGCGGTATTTCTGAACTCGACTTCGAAGTGATTACCGCGTTTTTCTATAGATTGAACGTTGCGCAGGAAATTGGCGGTGTCTCTATCCAAGCAACCACCGGCGATGAGGACTGCTTGATCTGCTAGTCTGAAGGTTTCGAGTTTTCCATCGGGCATCTTTGCGGCCATGTTTAGAATCTTGTCCATGTTATTGGTGGCAAGATCTTTCGCGCCACTCCTGCATGCACCGCTAAGGATGCTTTCTATCTCAACTTCTTTGGTGAAATCAGCGACTTGATCGATTTTCTCACTGATTGTGGCCTTGCCTACTGTGGCAATTTCTGCCGCGCCGCTTCTTACTAAGTCCATGACCTGCTGGCCTAAACTTCTATCTGCCTGAGCATCTGTCTTTGGCAATATGTATGGAACTATATCTTGACCAGCATCTTCAAATCTCATTTGAATCAAACCTCATCTTATTAGTAGTATGCATCGTCGGCTTTGCCTTCGATGTGGCCATATTATTGAGGTGAGTTGAAAAATTCTTGAAATTTTGAATTGCCTACTGGGCTAAGCTATCACTTAACAGGTGGCGGCATAAAGAAGGGTGCTGGCATTTCTTTTGCCGCTCCTTTCTTTGTGGTGTTCTTTTTCTTGAGGCTATCATTTGCTGCAGGCAAAGGTGTAGTCGGCAATAGTGCTGGCGGTAAGAAAGTGGGAATGGGGGCGCTGGGCGCTTTGGGCTTGTCCTTAACTGGTGGCGGCGGAACAAACAGAGGCGGTGTCAGTTTTTCTTTCGCAGCGTTGAAAGGTGGTGGAATAAATAATGGCGGCACAAGTTTGTCCGACTTTGGTGGTAGCGGTGGTGCAAAGGATGGCGGCGGCGAAAATACTACAACAGCATCAGGTGTATTGGCCTCTGGGTTTGGGGCGAAAGTAACACCAGGGTGGTTGCCATAGAGAAGGGCTATGGTAGCTCTGTCGCGCTTGGTGGGAAGACCGGTTTGTTTGGGGAAAGAGCGAAAATACATAACGTCGTAAATATAATTGGAGTGATCGAGGCCAAGTGCGTGGCCAATTTCATGCATGGTAGTTGAGGCCATTTCGCCATTTTTGACAAAGGCACCAGCGGTAAACGGGTCAGTGGTGCGCAAATTGACAACAGCTTCGCTTAGTTCGTTTTCGCTTTGGATTAAGCTTGTCACGCCCGCAGATACCCGTGTCTCAGAGGATGAATCTAGAGCAGCAGCTGTCCATCTCACTTTAATGTCAGCTTCCGCACTATCTTTGACAATGATGTATCTGATTTTCTTACCGGATGCTTCACACCAGGTGTCTAGTGCTTTGATGACATAGTTGCGATAGGCTGAGCGATAGCCCGCTACTCCTTTGGCTGAGCTAATGAATACTTTCAGTGGAAGGCTTTTACTTGACCAGGTCCAGAGGTGGTCTTTTTCTTTCAGGATCTCTAAATAGTCTGGGCGACTATTATTTGCACTCTTAAGCTTTTTGAGATCGTCTTGTAATTCAGAAATCAGTTGTTCTGCCTGGGTACGTCTATTGCTGTCGCTTTCTAGCTCAAGGTAGCGGCGCAGCCAAGAAATTGCTTCGACGAAATTGGCCTGATCTTGATAGCTTATGGCCAGATTGTAAGTGACGTTGCTATCTTTGGCATCATATTGCAGGGCTTTCTTGCCCTCGGTAATGGCTTTTTCTAGCTGCCCAGACTGGCGATAGGCGTAGCATAAATTAGCGTGCACGCAAGACGAATTGGCAGAAGGGTCAGCGCTGCTCGCCAGCTCAAGGTATTTGATTGCTTCCCTCACCTGGCCGGAGCCAAGCTTCGCAGTGCCTAGTTTGGCGCAGTCGTAGGATTTCACTCGCACTAGGAGCTCTTGTGCTTGAGCTCGTCCGGCCGGGTCGGCTACTTTCATGTAGCTATTTAGTGCGGTGATGCAGAGGTCAAATCTTTCCGCCTGATAATAAATCAGAGCAAGCATGTATAAGGCATTGCTTCGCTCTGGGTTGAAATTGTAGGCCGCTTTTGTCTCGACGATGGCCTGGTCGAGATTTTTCAGCTTCTGATAGCAGTCGGCCATATCTAAGTGAATGCGTTCCGAGTAGGAGGTCGGATCATAGCTCGCTGCCTGCTTCAAGAGTGCTAGAGCACTGGTATAGTTTCCTTGTCTTGACAGCTCTTCGGCCTGGGCCGAGAGCGTGTAAGCTTGATTCTCGATGGCGTAGCTTTTGACTAAGCCTTTCCCGTGGGCCGCCGGGCTGGCTGATGCCAACCAGGTAGTGAGCAAGAGAGAGGCTGTGGCCACAGCTTGCAGGGTTTGACGGTTTCGAAATCTAGCTTGTTCCGTCACTTAGGTGCCCCTTGTATCTCTTAATTTTATACCTTGCGAAGGATAGTATTAGTCTCGGTGCGGGGATAAAATGGAAGGCAGATTCTTGGGGGTGGCTCATGGCAGATAAGCCAGTTGTGCAGGCCGTAAAACAGAAAGGCAATGAGTTGGTCAAGGCAATGCTTGATTTGCTCATTCTCGCTTTACTAATGGGTGGTTCTGGATTTGGCGGCTATTTTTTAGGCATACACGAGCGCTTAGCCCCGGTGCAGAGTGTTCCTCCTGGTACTGCCAATGCCCTTCCGCCAGCTGCGGCGTCAACTGCACCGCCTGCGAAATCCGAGGGTAAAGCTGAGCCTAAAGCCGCAGAAGTAGTTGATGAAAGCAGCGCTAAGGCTAAAAAAGCCAAAGTTAAATATTGGATTTCATCTTCTGGCGTGGACTATACGGGCTATTCGATTACGGTAAAAATCAACGACACGCCAGTCGATAATTTCTTTGGCCCTGGAAAGAACGTAGATATTACACGCTTTGTCAAAGAGGGCGATAACGAAGTTACTTTCGAAGCCAAGGCACTTGGCGCTCAGTACAATAAGCACCCCGGTGATTCTGCTTCGGTTTTAACTGTGCAGTTGGTTTCCGGGCCTCATGTACAAGAAAATTTCGAGCCTTCATCAGTAGTATTGAGCTACGCTCGCAATGCCTCTGAAAGCGACGATGTTAGTGACACCAAACATTTCACTGCGAAATAAGCATGAAAGCTAAGGGCAAATTTATTTCATTCTTGTTGGTGGTCGACACTTTTTTTGTGGCGTATGCCTATGGCTTTCATAGTCGGCAAGTTTTAGTTGTTGATCCCAAGCTACCGCCAGTGGTGCTAAAGAAAGAAGTACTAAAGAAAGAAGTGCAAAAGAAAGAGATTGAAAAGACTGAGAGTTCGAAAAATCCTAATAATCATAAGAATATTAAAGGGGACGGAAAAGCCCCTGCTGGCGCTGCGAAAGCTGGAGCTGCAGCCGTGACCAAGAAGCCTGTTTTGAAGCAATCCACTGCTAAAGATAAGACGTCTGGCAAGTCGACTTCGACTAAGCCCGCTGCTAAGAAGTCTGTTGAAAAGTCTACCGGGCCAGCTGTTAAGGCCAAAGACCCATAGATTGTAGTCTCTCAATTGGAAGTCGACTAAAGTTTCAACTTCTGTTTGATCCAATATTTAGTGCGCGGTAGGGCTTCCATGCAAGCTGCTGTGGAGTGGCCGTCAGCACCAAGCAGTCCTGCTATTACTTCTGGTAACCCTTCACTTACTATTGTGTAATAGGAGATCGAACTACTAACGCTGGCTGGCATGTTGTCCAGGTCTAGCTGAAACTGCGCGCGTAGTTTAGGATCTTCAGACAACTTCCCACCGCAATCATCGATGGCATGACCGAGTTCGTGATAGAAACATGCGACTATGTCTCTGAGAGGGCGAGCTTCGCCTAGCTCATTGCTGCCTTTCAGCTTTTTTCTCTCATAGATGTAGCAATCGTGATCGTAGGTTCTACCTGGTTCTTCTCCCATGGTTGTGCCTTCTCCCCTTGGTTTTTCGCCGTCACCAGAGCCAGGCCAGCGGTCTTCAATGTTGGGGGCAAGATTAACAGTGGCGCCACCATCATCCAAAATCTTATAGATGTGAGCTGGTAGCTTTTGCATCGCGGTTTTTATGGCCGCTTGCATACCAGGGCTGACTGCAGGATGCCCTGCCAGTGGTGGCACTATAATGAGCCGGTCTTTAAACGGCGTTCTGCTTACGGCTGGGCTATTTGCTGTTGTGGGTCCAGGTGCTGCCGAACCGGGCAAGGCCGCTGGACCGGTTGCTGCCTTCCTCGCTGCCAGTGGATCTAGCCTGGTGAGATATTGCATGGCTTGGGCTGCTTCAGGGCTGCCTCTAAAGTTATCTATCAGTGCTGTGTAGGCTTGCACTGCGTGAGGGCGATCGCCAACCCCGGTGTAAGCATGGCCCAGGTACATCCAGATTGCTGGTGTGCTCAAGCCCACATTGACTGCCCTCTGCATATAAGCCGCCGCTACTCTATAGTTTTTACTTTTGTAGGCCGCTAAGCCTTGTGCGTAGTCGGTATCGGCTGAGGCTAAGGCCGGTGCACTTATACCTGCAATCAGCACTAGACTAGATGAAATTGAAAATAGAAGTTTGCTTAGTTGCAATGTCTGTACCTACGCTCCGGCAGTTAATGAAAATTATTCTATTAGTCTAAGGCGCAGGCCTCTAGTGCTGTGGCATCTCCGGCCAGTGCTAGGGCTGGTTCTGGCTTCGGTCCACTTTGGGTAATCAACCAGACTGCCCCTAAAATTACTGTTGCTCCTATAAATGTTTGCATAGAAATGGTTTCTCCGGCAAGCCACCAGCCAAGAAATATCGCTACCACCGGGTTGACATAAGCGTAGGTGGATACATGGGCGGGATTGACTTGTTTGAGCAGCCAGATGTAAACCGAAAAGGCTATCATTGAGCCAAATACCATGAGATAGAGCCAGGAAAGGCCCGACACTAATGAAATATGTAATTGCTGTATCTTGCTGAACTCGCCGGCGCAGGCCGAGCAAACAAACAGTACAAGTCCAGCAAAAAGCATTTCCATTCCTGCTGCTAGCTGCTGTGAATCCGGAAGGTGGGCCGATCTCGAATAGATAGCGCCCGCCGCCGAACCCAAGCAGCCAAGTAGAACGAAAGCTACTCCGAGTAAATCAATACTTTCGGCACCAGCAAATTTTTGCGGTTCAATTAAGAATACTAAACCACAAACACCGGTGATTAGACCCATTATCACTCGCTTTGTGGGCTTGATTCCATTGGGTTTGAGCCATTGCAGCAGTACTATAAAAACCGGCACCATGGCGACTAGTAGTGATACCATTCCTGATGGCACTGTTTTTTCTGCCAGCACCACCCCCATGCTTCCCACTACTAATAATAAGGTGCCGAGGGCTAGCGTCGGCAATACGTGTGTGCGATTTGGTCGAGGGCTGCCACGAAATAGCATCCAACTGCACATGATTAGTCCGGCGGTGAAAAAGCGCGACGCTCCCATTAAGAATGGTGGAAAGCTTTCAAGGGCAAACTTAATAGCAATGTAAGTTGATCCCCAAATCAAATAGATCGTAAGAAAAGCAAGAATGATACGAATTCTGCTTGGTTTAGTTGATTCCAAAATGTTACCTGCCGGGGTGTCGTTCATGGCAACTCTAATTCTACTGTGAAAAAAGCAGAGAAGACCTAGGTCTTCTCTGCCAGTCGAACTCTAAATTTTTGCCTTTACTCTTTAGCTAGAGGCTGAGAGCAGCGAACTGAGCTTGTTTGAAGTCTGTGAAGCATCGTCCTTTTCAACAATCTCTGCTGTGCCAGGCTCAAGGTCATGGCCAGAGAGCCAACCGTTGGCTGAGACAATTGCTGTTCTCAAAGCATCTGGCTTGGCGTCATCTAATGCTACTTCTTTGTAAAGAGAGAGAAGTTGCATAGTGGTCATCAAGCAGACGTTCTTCTTAGCTGCGTATTCGGCTAATTCCATTTCCTCAACTGACGAACCGCCGCCGGTTGGAGGCTGGTCGCTGATTTTGCTGACGATCAGGATGCCTTTAGGTTCGGTTCCTTTCTCGCACCAATAGCGGGTTTGCGAAATGGAGAGTTGCCCGAGGTGAGAGCGTTCAGCCTGTGTGGTTGTCCAGATTACGCGAGCAATGCAGACATGTTTGTCATCAACTTCAAGTCTCAGTTCATGTTTGTCATCGGCTGCAATCGTAACTTTCCAGCCAACTAAGCTAAGCACTTTGCCGCAAGCTTCAACTAGTTCGTCACCAGTTGTTGTAAGCAGAGTATTGCGCACCCCTTTGGTTAGAGCTACCCGGGTTTCAACATCGCGAATTTTTTGCTGCGCGAGTTTTACCTGTTCATTCAGTTCATCGAGCTCAGTATTGAGCTTTGCGATTTCATCTGAGAAATATCTTTTTGTCCAATCCGGCACGTCAGTAGCCCCCGCTCGTTGTGTCATTGCGTCGTCTAAATTGATAGAACCGAGATCTATGCTAGAAGACTCGCCAGGTAGTTTGGCGGCAGCCGATCCATTAGACCCTGATTCCCCACTGATTTCAGCGTTATGTGGCGATAAGGTAGAACTTTCGGCCACGGTGACTTCAGGCTCAGCTTGCGCCAATTCGGCTTCGGTTTCCTTGTTCGCTTCCTCTTGTTTTTCGGCGACTGCTTCTGTCACTTCCGCCGCGGAGTTTTCACTGGCTTCAACTTCTTGAGCTTTCAAGTCGGCTGCTGCCGTTGTTTCTTCTTGGCTAGAGAGAAGACCTCCCAGTGCCATCTTTGGATCTTCCTGCTTGGCTTCTGCCTCAGCTGCTGCTGGCTCATCCTTACTATCGCTAGGGCTACTGCCAAGAGATGAAGCCAGCCCCGTGGGCTGGAGGGCCTCAAGGGTAACTGTATCGCTCGGTTTGTTCAATATCTTCGGTGGTAGTTCACTGCCATTGTTTTCAGCAAGTGAATCAGAAGTGGCTTCGGCCTCTGCTGGCTGGCTCGATTCTGATGAACTGCTGGCATTGGCTACGCTTTCAAGAACGCTGTCAGCACCGCTGTAGGTGGGTTCTGACATCTTGTAGCCACCAAGTACGTCCTGGCTCTCTGTAGATGTGTCTGAGCTTTCTGATGAAGTTTCGCTGGCTGGCTCAGCAGCGCTTTCCATTTCTTCTAGCAGCTCTTTGTCTTGGGCCGCTAGCTTAGCTTTTACGGCGTCTTCATTACTTTGTACTACCTCTGTCGCCAGCGGCTGCAAGAGTGAAGCCAGAGAGGCCTTAGGGGCATCTGCTTTGGTCTCAATTTGAATTGAGTTGGCTGCTTCTTCCATCTTGTCGAGGGTCTTGGCGTCTGGTATGGCCATTTCTTGCGTGGCAGACTTGGAGGCGCCATCGTCGACAGCTTTAAGGTTAGCGCTGGTATCAGTCATGGGAGAGGCTTCTGCTGTTGCTGCCGGCTGCCCTTTGACTGTGATGCCTACTCCGTCTGAGCGTTCGTTACTGATTGCGGCCACGGTTGGTGGGTTTACAGGTTCTGAGCCCGGTGCTTGTACTGCTTCGACCACGAACCAAAAGAGAGAGACGCCTACCTTTAGAACATCACCATCTTTAATGTTTTCTGGGCTGGTGATCTGGTTGCCGTTTAAGAATGTACCGTGACGGCTCTTAGCATCTTGTACTGTAAATTCATCGTTCTCATAGCTAATGATGAAATGGAATCGAGAAATCGATTGATCGCCACTAATAACGATGTCGTTCAAGTCGTCGCGGCCGACTCGACATCTAGGCGTAGCGACTGGAATCTTCCGGTTGGAGACCAGGTCGACTAGAAATGCAGTTGGAGTGTTGTTACCTTCTTCGTTGCCCATTTTGCTGCTTTCTTCTGGAGTTGATTAGATACCTAAGGATGCTTTCTTTTGCATAATTGCGTTCAAGTGAATTGCTTTGTCACATGCTACGGCAAATGCACCAACATCAACCACATTAAATCTGTGGTCTCTATGAATGTTCCACACACAAGAGAATATTAACGCCCAAGACGCATCTGCTTATACACTTGCGACAATTTAGTTTGATTATCAGCCTCACTCTTAATATTATTTCCACTGTTCACAACTGACGATATGGGTAAATTAGTAGCAGCTATTAACCGGAGCATTACTTGAAATGACCGATTTTGTTGACTCGCAAGCCGCTTATGTGGGCACTGAGTTTGTTCAGTATTTGAAGACTCTACCTTGGTGTCGCCAAGAGAGCGGGCATCTTGTGGCTGTTCATAAACTTACTTCAGAGATTATTGAAGTAGTGCGCGAGAGCGAAGTGAAACTCTACCCCGGTGGCATGGTAGTCAAGCTCCCGCGCTCTGTATTGATGGGATTACAAAAGCATAGTGACGACGGCCAACCACTGCCGGCTGTTTTGGTTTGGAAGAGCGAGGGTGTCGAAATTTGGTTTCGTCGGCAAAAAAGTGCTGATTTCCCTTATGACACTTGGACAGATCCTGCTGCTCTGACGATCGAAAGAGAGCGCGCCATGGTCTTGGCCGAAAAACTTGGTAGTGAAGGGGCGACAGCCTTTGCTGAGCTGGCCGAGAAGGCCAAAGAATGCCCGGCCATGATTCCGGCTTATTAGGAAAGTGCTCTAACGCCAGAAATAGTGCCAGCCATAGTCTACATTTATGCTTTTGCCGGGCTGAATAGTTTCGCTGAAAGTAAATTTGCCAATTCCATTCATATATGACCACCAGCCGGGCCAATTGAAATAACCCCACCAGGGTGGCAGGTCACTACCTCTCATTTCATCTATGGTATTGGTCATTGTCATGATGCCGCCCTTTGAGACGTTATCAAGGCGGCCCAGTACCTTTCTGGTTATTTCCACGGTGACAGGCTTGTTCATATAGTTGGTCAGGGTGATTGTGCCAGCGAGATTGACTCGGGCATACTTGTAGTCTTGCCAAGTTACTGCGTCTGGAGTTCTGCTAGTTTCTTTCTCGTCTTTCTTGGCCTTGATGTCGACTGCATTAGTGAGGGTAAGATCAGCGTTGCTACCCGGTGAGGCATAGGTCATCATGCCCTGTGCTAAAACTTCGCCGTCGTTAGCGTCGTTGTTATTTTTGTTGTTGTTCTTGGCATTTGGCTCTGCCACCACAATTAGTGCCGGCGCTGTCGTGAACGGTTGCTTGCTGCTATTAAATAGGCGGATCTTGTGAATGACTTTGTTGCTGTCGGCGAGTCGCTGCTCTTCGGTTTGTCCTGCATTGATATGACCGCTTTGGCTCTGCACCTCTGGTGGTGGCGCAACCGCAAGATCGAAGGCATAGAGATCTTTGTATTCAACACTGTATTCTTGCACTGGTACGACCATGCGTTCGCCTTTCTTTAAGGTCAGGTGTTTGAGGTTGAAAACAAAGAGATCCTCGTTCTTGCTTGACTCTGTGCTGCTCGGAGCCGTCTCACTTTTAGCGTCGTCACTATCTCGGGCATAGCCGACCGACTGCGACATGATGGCGTTGCTAAATTTGTTTCGGAAGCGTGAGTCTTGTCCAGCATAAGATGCTACTTGGGCAAGGGTTTCAGAAAGTGAAATCGGGTCGACATCGCCTTTAAAGGCAAAAGAAGGAACGCCAACAACTAGGTTGCAATTGACGTCTTTAAGGTCTGTGAGGTCGTTGACTAGAGTGGCTTGCAGCTGCACTTTTGCCTTGCCTTGGCCGTCAATTGTTACTTTGTAATTTGGTATCCATCTAATACCTTTCTCCAGGTACATCATGCCAACTTTGGCTTTTGTATTGCCGCTTTTCTGCCAATCTAGGGCCATGGTCAGGGTGTTGCGAATATATTCATCTTTAAGCTGGGCATCGGGCTCAGATTTGAATGAAAGGGTTTGGATGCGATCAATTGGTACATAGCTAATTCCAGTGTCTGTTTTTAGCTTAACTAAATTGCTCTTTTGAGGCAGCAGCAAGGCTGCATCAGCCCGCTCTTGGCCGGCCTTGGCTAGTTCTTCCGCTGAGCGGGTAGGAATGCCAATTATTTTGGCATCGTAGGAAACGAGCTTGGCGTTTTCGCCCACACCAATTAGCTCATCAATATGCACCATTGCCCCAGAATTGGCGGCAATTAACTCGGGGAGGGTGAGGGCTGTTTGACTATTGGTGATTTTTCGCCTGCCAGCCGTGACTGAATTTAGTTTTGCCTGGGGCTCCATACTATAGGGGAAGAAGGTGCCGAGTACTGGCTTGGGTAAGTCTTCAAGTACAACGTCGCCGCTAGCGGTTAGTGGCATTAGACCTTCGTGGACAAGCAGGGCGTGGCCGTCTTTGAAGATTGTTACTTCTCTAACTGGCATATGAGCAAGGCTGTGCACTGCTGCATCGCTGCTCAGTTCCCTTGTTTGGCTCTGGCCTTGTACTTGTATGATTTTTGCTGTTTTTACATCACTGGCCAGGGCTGCTAAAGTGAGCTCAGGGCTGGTCA
The DNA here is from genome assembly GCA_913063055.1 of uncultured bacterium. Classification (GTDB taxonomy): domain Bacteria; phylum Cyanobacteriota; class Vampirovibrionia; order Obscuribacterales; family Obscuribacteraceae. Next base: position 522 of record CAJXZK010000079.1, on the reverse strand, counting down.
ACGTTGCCGCTACTGTGGTCAAATATAGGGTCAAGAGGTTTGACAGCGAGAGTTTTCTTGCCGATGTCTGCATTTTGGGCCTCGTTGGGTGCTTTCCCGATTAAATCACCAGGTCCTTGGTTGCACCTCAGGAATAACCCTGAACTTGCTGTCAATTGTCGTAGAATTTTGCCTGGTGCAATTAGTAAGAGAAACTTTTTTTGTATGTCTTTGAATATTGATGTTGCCGCCCAAAAGAAATTTGTCGAGCTATCGGCTAAGGCGCTCAGCGGAGATTTAGCAGCGAAGACGCAGCAGGGCTTGATGCTGCTTAAAGGCGAAGGGGGCGAGCGCAATGTCGAACTAGCTCGTCAATATTATCTAGAGGCAGCTGAGGCCGGATATAGTGTGGCGCAATATAATTTGGGCTCTTTGTATTTAAATGGGCTAGGAGTAGAGCGCGATTACAGCCCTGTCTCTTATACACATCTGACGCTGCCGACGAATAGAGAGGTGTAGATCTCGGTGGTCGCCGTATCATTA
>CAJXZK010000078.1 GCA_913063055.1 uncultured bacterium | reverse complement strand
GTGGTGGCACTGGCGCTCGTTCAACCGTAGATTCTCTCTCCGCTGATATGTTGGTTGAACTTGGTGCCAGCGTTGTTGAAACTGGTGTCAACACCCCTGATCAGATTGTCGCCAATGGCGATGGCCCTATTGTGATTGATAGCGATGAGGTCTCTGAGACAGAAGAAACTATTCAGTACGAGAATCTACCCACTGATGAAGGCAAGACCAGAATCAAAACTGGCGCTAAGTTCCCTGTGGTTGTCACTTCTCAAATATCTTCTAAAAACGCTCACAAGGGTGATGGTCTAGAAGCGCGTTTGAAGTTCGATCTAAAAATTGGCGATCGCCTTATTGCTAAAAAAGGCTCGGCTGTTCAAGGCCACATCAACTATGCCCTGCCTGCTCGCAGTGTTATGCATTCATTGGTGAGTGCCAATCGCTGGTATCGCAACTCTGGTTGCTTGGGTGTTGAGTTTGATGAAATTGTCAATGAAAAAGGCGAGCATCTGCCCTTGGTTGCTTCTCCTGCTAAGGCCGCACTATTCATCAAAAACAAAGCCGAGGGTCGTGTTCTAGGTGTTAACCACCTCGGTCAAGTCGCTGGCCCCTGGGAGCAACAGCTCAAATATAAAGCCGTTCGTATTGGCTTGAATGCTGCTATGGCACCAGTTGGCGTCTTCAGCTTCGGTGCAATGCCAGTGGCTTTAGGTCTAATGGGTGCTGCTAATCCGTCGTTTGCTTTCATGAAGCCAGTGGGCACTAATGTTCGCCATCGCCGCCTTAAAGGCTTTGCCTGGGGCTTCCTTTCTGGTGTACCAGGCAGCTGGCTGATTGAAGATACCGTGGTTAAAGGCAATGAAGCCATCATCAAACCGGGCGACGAGTTCTTGGTTGAGTTCAAGCAAGAATTCACTGGTGAACCAGCCAGCGAAGCGCAAATGCTGCCAAATGCTAACGCTAAAGTGCACGGTGATGTTAAAACTTCGAAGAAGAAGAAGTAATTAGCTCGCTCGCTAGATAGGTAGATAGAGCGTAATGGCTCTATTGATTGTCGAAGTCTAAAGTTCTATCTGAATACTCGTAGTCTTCGCTGGCTTGTTCCATTGACGATTCCATAAATTTGCTTGATTCGATCAAGGTATTTTTAGCTGCGCTTTGCTCTTGGTTTTGTTTCGCGGCCATTACATTGAGCAGGTCAGCGTCTTTGTGCTGAGTCGCTTCAACCGTCTCGTTGCTTCTGACTGCACTGGCCTTGCTGGTGGTGACATTCTTGGAGCGCAGCAGCAGCGGTACAAAAGCGCAGACAATGAGCAGGAATGCTGAGAGTAGTGCAACGGCTAGGGGTTTGTTGCTGGTTCTTGGTGCTTTGGCGATTATTGCAAACTGACTTGAATAGTTTTGTACGTCTTTGCCTTCTTTTACTCGCGTGAGATCAATTGCTAGTTCTTTAGCTGATTGATAGCGGTCAGCTGGCTTTTTGGCGAGGCATTTAGCTAGCACTAATTCAATTGAAATTGGAAATTGCTTTTCTGGTGCAACTTCTGACAATGAAGGTAGATCGTGCTCCTGGTGCATGATCACGGTTTCTAGAGCAGTTTCCCCCTGGTAAGGAACGAAACCGGTTAATACTTCAAAGAGCGTGCAGCCAATCGAGTAAATATCAGAGCGAGCGTCTACTGCGCTACCGCTGCATTGTTCTGGACTCATATAGCTGGGGCTGCCAAAGATCTCGCCCATGGCCGTTAAGCTTTGGATGTCGCGGGAATCAGAACCAATTAGTTTGGAGATACCAAAATCTAGAACACGTACAGCCGTTGCACCATTCATGGTGCTAACCATAATGTTTCCAGGCTTTATATCGCGGTGAATAACGCCGTTGCGATGAGCGTAGGCCAGGCCATCTAATACTTGCAAGAATATTTCTAGTGCTTGAGGAAGCTCTATGGAACTTCGTTCTACTAGCATTTCTTCCAGGCTTTTTCCTTCGATATAGTCCATCGAATAGAATGGTAATGACTTGTCGTGGATGCCTAGATCGTATACTTTGACAAAGATACTGTGATTGAGCCCCGCTAGAATTTTTGCTTCAGCTTTAAAGCGCAACCAGTTCTGCTCATTGACGAATTCTGTAGATAGTATTTTGAGGGCGAACTTACGTCGTAGAGCCAGGTGCTCAGCTAAGTAAACTACACCCATGCCGCCCAGGCCGATTTGTCTTCTGATTTTAAATGTGTCCGCAATTACAGTGCCAGGTGGAAGAATGCTTCTTGCGAACATTTCGGTTGCAATGGCATTGTTACTCCTGAGGCTTTCAGTAAATTGTCGGCGTTGGCTCACTCTATCGACTGTGTGCGTTCGTCTATTGGCTGGTGACGGGCTGTTTTTTCCAGCCGATGATGTCGAATTATTTTTGCACTGGCATCGCAATTCTTTAAAGAGAAAGGTTGTAAATGAACCTTTTCGGCTATTGATTGGTTGCGCTTTTCCACAACTCGGGCAGACTGGACAGTTCGCCTGGGAGACAGCCTGCTTTGCTTCTTTTGCTGGTCGTACTTTCTGGCACTGACAATAGTTGTGCTGAAAGAAATAGGACGTCACTGAACCTGCTCGGTTTCTCAGCAGCGCTTTTCCACAATTTTTGCAAAGGGTTTCTGGCATGGTAATTATCGTTTTATAGCTCTAATAGCCTTGGCTCGAGCTTCAAATTTACGAGCTTCAACTTTTCTGTTTGTATTTCTGAGAAGACTGCTGTACTGGTCTAAGCTAATGGCGATGTAGGGGTGGTTGACACCAAATGCTTTTTCTCCGATAGCGAGGGAACGCTTCAAGATTGGCTCAGCTTCTTTGTATTGACCTCGTTTGCAATAGAGTACCCCTAGACAGTGCAGGTTAATAGCAAGATCTGGATGATTGGGATCTAGAGCCTTTTCTCTTATTTTTAGGGCTTTTTTATAAAGCAGCTCTTGTTGCTTGTCGTTTCCCTGGTTGCGGTAGAACGAGGCAAGGTTGTAGTAAATGGCTGCTAGATTGGGATGGTCTGGGCCTAGTGTTGCTTCGGCGATTTTTACCGATCGCCTATACAGGGGGTCAGCTTCAGAGTATTTCCCTTGTTTGCGATAGAGTGCAGCTAGATTATTTAAGCCTGTTGCTTTGTTGGGATTGTTGGCTATCAGGCTCATTTCCATAATTGATAGAGCCTTTAGATACATGGGCTCAGCATCTTTGAAGTTGCCTTGTTGTACATAGAAAGCGGCCAGGTTGCCGAGACTTACTGCTACCAGTGGATGGTCTGGACCGAGCGCGACTTCGCGAATTTTTAAGGCACGCAGGAGGAGGGGCTTAGCCTCGCTATTACCCTGGTGATAATAAATGGCAGCCAGGTTGTTCAAACTTGTAGCCAAGCTTGGGTGGACTAATCCAAGACTCTTTTCTTTGATGGCAATTGCTCTTTTGCACAGTGGTATGGCTTGGGTAAATCGACCTTGCTCTCTGTACAGTGCCCCCAGGTTACTCAAACTATTAGCTGTTTTGGGATGATTTCCCAGGGTCTTTTCTCTTATGGTCAAACTACGTTTATACAGATCTTCGGCGATTTTGTAATGGCCTTGTTCTTGGTATAGTCCAGCTAAGTTGTTTAAAGTGGTGGCTACTTCTGGATGCTCGGCGCCAAATGCCGCGGTTTGTATTGATAGCGCCCGTTTATAGAGAGGCTCTGCCTCTTTGAATTTACTTTGCAGACAGTGCAAGGTGGCTAAGTTATTTAGGCTTGTCGCCACCTTGGGGTGTTTTGCTCCAAAGATTCTTTCGCGAATTGCCAGAGCACGCTTGTACGAAACATCGGCTTCGGCATAATCTGCTTGTTTGCTAAGAAGACTGGCTTGGTTGTTAAGCACCGTAGCAACATCGCCGCTTGATACTGGTGATGGTTCTAGTAATGATAGAGACCGTTTATAGAGAGGCTCTGCTTCTTGGTATTTCCCGCGTTCGTCATAGAGCAAGGCGAGATTGTTCAAGCTCACCACTACACATGGATGTTCTTGACCGAGGCTCTCAGCTGATTTAAGTGCTGCAGTAAACGACTTCTCGGCTTCAGCGTAGTGAGCTTTGTGTAGGGCTTGACTCCCGGCGCGGTTCGCCTCTTGCCATAGAGGAGTGGCAATAGTCTTTGCCGCTACTGATGGCAACGAAGAAGTAAATATTGTGACCAGTACTACTGATAGTGCTGATTGGAAGAATCGAGTGATAGCAAAATATCTATGGCTATTTCGATTTGAATTGCTAGCCATAGTATTGCCTTAGGTTGAACTCTTGTTTGGTTCATCATTTATTTAGTTCATTATTTTCGCACTTGCGGCAAGAAATGCAAAGGCGAGAGGAATAACTCCTCTCGCCCTTGAATTTCTTTATCGCACAGTTAGTTAATAGGGGTTTTGTTGAGACCCAGCGCCTGCAACTGTAACAGGAGCGTCAAGCTGCAATTGCATGGCCGTGCCAGCAGGAATCAAAACGTCTTTGCCTTTGCGCAACAGTACACTTTGAGCAACGCCGACTGTGCCACCGATGGCAGTGCCTGACCAAGCGCCTTTACCGACTCCGCGTCCACCGCCAGCAATAGCTCCTACAGCGGTGCCGAGGGCGGCTCCGGTGCCAGCACCGATACCACCGCGAATGGCTGCTTGACCGAGTTTGGTCTTCCAGGTTTCACCTTTGATAGTGGTGTCATCGGTGCCGGTTCCGGTGTATTTACCAATGCCACCAATTAAGTGAGCTGAAATAGGAGTCTCGGTACCATCAGGAGTTCTCAGACGGTTGAATTTGATATCGAGGCTGCCAGCGCGACCCAGGTAGGTTCCGCCTTTGGCTTCGGTGATGGTGCCGATGATGGTCGAACCAGCAGGAATTGTCGAGTCGCCCAGCATTACGGTTTGACTGACTGAAGCTTGAATCAAATCACCAGCTTTAGCTACTTGGGTAGCAATACCGCTACTCAGTGAAATTGGGATAACTAGACCAGCTGGAGCGTAGGTAATTCTGCCTTGTCTGTAGCCGCCTTGGGGTTGACCGTAAGGCGCTTGTTGTTGGTAGGGAGCTGGTTGTTGATATGGAGTTTGTGCTTGATAGGTATTTTGTGATTGGCCGTAGCCTTGTTGAGGCTGTTGATTAGGATTATAGGCCGGTTGTTGCTGCGGAGCCGGAGCGTTTATAGTCGATGGTGCCGAGGCAAAATAATCACCTGAGAGTTGACCGACATAGCTTTGAATGCTGGCTTGATCTCTTAGTGATTCGCGCAGAGAATCGGCCCATTTCTTAGCTAATAGAGCTGGGCTGCTGCCTGTGCTTTTGGCGCTGGCACTGTCTACGGTGACAACTTGGTAACCGCCGAGAGTGATAACAGGAACACCTTTTACATAAGTGATATTGACTGACGATGGGCCTCTGTCTTTAGCGGCAACCAGAGCGTTATCTAAATTTTGTTGTACTGCAGCTGCTCGTTTGTCGGCAGTTAAGCCGCCTGCTGCGGGTACTGAGAAGATTGCTTGACCAGCAACATGGACATCATTGTCGGCTGCCATTGCTGCCAGTGGGCTTAGTGCTATCGATTGACTGAGCAGAAGTGCACCCGCCAAAATCGACCGTTTGATGGAATAAGATTTGGATGTCATCTTTTTGTACCTTAGATTTGTACAGCCTCTGCTGGACTGAATTAGTATAATAATGAGATTCAATCAATCTCTTCGATGGTCGGTTTTCTTTATCAACTCTCTTAAGCACGAGTGCTTCACGTCACAGACCATGTTGTTTAAGACTATAGAATTTTAGCAATGTTCCCCGCCTAGTTTCTGAGACGTACTTTAGCCCCTCTTTGCAAGACTGTAGAACTAGTAATCATGGTAAATACAGCAAGCAGAGCAAGTCGCTAGAATTGGCTCCATAATATAAAGAATGTACTTTCAATATCTATTCAAGGTTCTCCAGCATGCAACCGGCTACTAGCTTTACCAACCAGGCCTTGGCTCCACGAAAAGCCTTAATTACTGGGGCTGGCCGGGGCATTGGCAGGGCTGTGGCTATTGCACTGGCTCAGGCCGGCTGTACTGTTGCTCTATTGGGGCGGCAAGAAGCGCGACTAACAGCAGTTAGTAAAGAAATCGAGGACTTAGTTGGGGTTAAGGCTCCTTATTTTATTGCCGATGTCAGTCGCTCAGAGGAGCTTGAACGGGCCCTGGCGCTAGTGCAAACAAGCTTTGGTAATGTCGACATTCTCATCAATAACGCTGGCATATATCGCACTGAAGCCGTTGATCAGCACAATATAGACTCCTGGCGTGAAGTTTTAGAGACCAATTTGACCAGTGCTGTTGTCAGCTCCAAAGCTTGTCTACCGGCCATGATTAATCAGAGTTGGGGTCGTATTGTTAATGTCTCATCGATATCGGGAAAGCATGCTGAAGCTTATGGCGCCGCTTACTCAGCTTCTAAATTTGCCTTGATTGGTTTGACCGAGGCTACGGCTTTAGAGCAGGCTCGGCACGGCATCACAGTCAACGCTGTTTGTCCTGGTTGGGTGGCCACCGATATGGCTTTTGCCCAGATTACTGATCCCCATTGGTGTGAATTAAATCAAATTGAGAGCGAGCAGTCGTTGGAAATTGCCAAGCTTTCGGTGCCACAAATGCGCCTGGTTGAGCCATCAGAGGTAGCTGGATTGGTGGTTTATCTATGTACCCCAGAGGCTGCTGCCATCACCGGGCAGGCAATCAATATATGTGGAGGTTTGTCAATTCAGTAATGCATACCATTCATTTAGAGCAAGCGCTTAGAACTAATCACTGGCATGTCAATGACAATCAGGGTCTTACCTTGATTCAGTCGCCTCTTTTAGCGCAGTATAAAGATCGCTTGACCCATGCCTTTACCACCAGGATGGGACCTGGCGGCGCCCCTGCCCCATACGACCACTTTAATTTAGGTCGTAATGTTCCGGATGAAGCAGTGAAAGCCAATGCCTTGGCTAATCGCAAGCATTTGTGCACGGTGCTTGGAGCTAATCACGACCATCTAAAGGTGCCTGGCCAAGTGCATTCAGGCACGGTCGTGCCGATCTTGGAAGCCACTGCAAAGCCTGACATGGCAAATGTTGACGGCGTTTCCACCAATTTGTCCTCTGTGCCTCTGCTGTTGCATTTTGCTGATTGCGTTCCTGTCATTATTTATGAGAAGAAAAGAGAGTTGGTGTCAATCGTTCACGCTGGCTGGCGCGGTACGGCCCAGGCTATTGCTGCAAATGCTGTGGCCTTGATGATTGAAGAGTGGGGGGCCGAAGCTTCTCAAATGGTTGCCGCGGTAGGGCCTGCCATTGGTACCTGCTGCTATCCTACCGGTGAAGATGTAGTCGAACAATTGATGCTCACATTGTCGTCACCTCTTGACGGTAGTCTGGTGAAAGAGCAGATGGCGCAAGGTTTGGTCAAACGCGGCAGCCATGATGGTCAAGCCGAGCAGGCCCAGCCGCGGCCCGACCTTAAAGCAATCAATGCCATGCAGCTCTTGCTGGCCGGGGTACCTGAGGTTGATGTCTGTTCTTTTTGTACTTCTTGCCGCCCCGATCTCTTCTATTCTCATCGCCAATCGGGTGGAAAAACTGGTCGTCAGGGGGCTATAGCCATGATGCACTCGCCTAGTTAGTGATTAGAGCGATGATTTGTGCTTTTGAGGCAATTATGCGCACAATATCTACATTAGAACTGAGGGGATAATTGCATGCGGCCGAGAGCGAGTATCGCTTTAAGCATGACCGTTCTGCTCTCGACGGCCTCATTTGTCAGTGCTGCGACTTTTGCTAGTACGGCAGCGGAGGCAAGCGAGACCAGTGCTTATGATGCCTCGTCTTCTGTTGCTCCACTGCTAGCCTCCTCTGATACTGTTGCACCTCCGCCACCTTCTCCCGTTCCTAAAGCCAGGCCCACAGCTTCTGGTGCTGCAACTAATGCTTCATCTAGTGCTTCGTCTAGTGCTTTGCCAGCGCCGTCCCCTCCGCCGAAAGCTCCACCTCGGTTAGTGCCGCTTCAGCCACTAATGGAAGCCCCTGGCGCAGCACCCCTATCAACCTCTCGGCCAAGCTCAGCTCAAAGCTCAGCAGCCCCTAGTGAGACTCGTGTTGCCAGACCTGGTGCGGTTTCTCCTGCGGCCGCTAACGCCTCTCCACCCTTGCTACCACCATCGCTCACCCGGGTGGCTCGACCAGTCGCGCCCTTACCCAATCAGATTCCTGCGGGGCAGGCCCCGGGTCAGCCTCTTGGTCAGCCTCCGGGCTATAACGCTCTTGGTAATGTGCCAGTAAAAGACTCCTATCCTGCCATTGGACAACTCGAGAAGGAAACTCTAGGCACCTCCAGCCCAGGCGAAAATATTGACCAACGCTTAGCCTCTTTAGAAACTGCAATTTTCAAGAAAACTTTTGAGTACGATTCGCTTTTCGATCGCACAGAGCGATTGAAGAAAACAATCCTCGGTACGCAAGAAGTTGACCCTAACTCGGCTGCAGGCAGAGAAGAAGCGGCTGCCGGAAGAAGTGCCGGCTCGCAGCCAGCTGCTAATAGTGGTACTAATAATGGTGCGGCTAGTGATTGGATCGATAATCCACATCCAGCGCTCGAATCGCTGACAGAAGTGCACTACTTGGATGAACAAGCGGCCTTGCCCGAAAACATGACAGCAGTCAGTGCGCCAGAGTTGGCTCAGTACGCCGTTTCTCTTCTCAATCGCGAGCGCCAGGCCTATGGGGTCGCTGCCATTACTCCTGATAATGTGGCTGAGCAGATGGCTGGTGAACTCGCTAGCGATTTAGCCAAACGCAATGTTCTTTCGCATTTCAATTCATCCGGTGACGGCCCTGATCGCAGGCTCACTCTGCTCCAAGGTGCTGACGCACTAAATGAGGGAATTGCCTCGGTTAAAACTTCTGAAGTCGGTTCAAAGCGCATGTGCAAGGCGGCGGTGGCAAGAATTTTGAAGACCATGCTTGGTCGGCAAGATGACCGCGATGCTTTGCTTAATCCGGATGCTACTCATATTGGTTTTGCCCTGGCCCTGACAGCCGATCGCGAGCGAGTGGTGGCAGCTGTAGAAGTTTTGACTCGGCACGCCATAATGATTCCAGTGGCTAGCGAAGTTAAGGTCGGCGACAAAATAGAAGTTCGGGGTGTGCTGCAAAGCCCATATCTCTTCGATAAAGTGACAGTGGCGTGGGAGTCATACAACCCAGAAGCTGCTGCATCGGCACCGGATGAATCAGAAGAAGCACTGCCTTATTTCCCACCGCTAGACTACATTGCTTATTCCAGCCGCTCTGAAGGTAACCATGACAAAGCCATGTTGCTTTTGAAGACGGGCCTAATTGTTGGTGCTGTGGGGGCAGGTTTATTCTTCCCACCGGCTGCCATGGCCGTTCCCCTAATAGCGCTTTCTGGATCGCCCTCAGAAATCAAACCGGTCTCTGATATACCGGTTAAGGGCGGAATCAAGGTTGATGGCGGCTCTTTTGCTGGTCATATTCCGCTGTCGAATAACAGTAAGCCTGGTTTGTATTACATTACAGTCTGGGCGGTTCAGGCCAAAGGGCAGAAGTCGATTCCTATTAGTCGGCGGGTGCTTCTAGCTAAGGAAGCCACTCCAGAAGAGCATGACGCTGCGGAGCAGGCCGAAGAGAAGCTCAAAGAAGAACGTAAAGTTGCTGAGCGCAAAGAGAAAGAAGAACGCAAGAAAAAACAAGTTGAAGATAAGCAAAAACAGGCTACTGAGAAGCAAGAGAAGCGACGTGATAAAGATAATAAGTCGCGTGACTTAACTGTAGAAGGCGAAGTTGAACCTGTGGTAGATAGCAAAAATGATCAGTCGAAGTGATCGGTGAAAATGATTATTCGAGATGATCAGACAGTCAGGCAAAGAAGGTATTCATTTATGCTTATGCTCACGAAAAGCTCATGGTTTCTCTCCCTTGCCTCGGCGCTATCGATAGCTTCTTATCTTTGTCCAGCCTTCACCACTGCAGCTCTTGCCGCTCCTGCTAGTGACTTGCCTGAGCCTAGCCCCGCTCCTCAAGCCGCGCCGCCGCGTCAGTATGCGCAGCCGCTCACAAGTTCGACAGCATCAACTACATTACAGACGGGAACGGGTTCGACTACTCTTCAAACGGGAACGGGTTCTACAACTCTTCAGACCGGAACTGGCTCTACTCTTATTCAGGCTGGTACTGGTTCGTCGACACTGCAGATGGGAGTGCAGCGGGAAGCTGGACCAGTCAATATCTTGTTTATCGTCGATGGTTCGCGCTCGATGCTTGAAGAAATTGAGCGCGGCGGGCGGCAAAAAATGGACGCGGCCAAAGATGTGTTGCAGCAGGCTCTGTCTCGTATTCCTAACGACGTCAACATTGGTTTGAGAGTATTTGGTCAAGGGGCACTCACCAGTCAGCATTCAATGTTTGGTGGTGGCTTTGGCGGTCTCAACATGTTTAGTGAATGTCAAAATAGTGCCTTGTGGGTGCCGATTGGTCGCAGTAATAGACGGTCATTTATTGAGAAAGTGCGCCAGATCAAACCATACGGTATGACGCCACTAGCCTATGCCATCGAACAAGCTGCTCACTATGATTTTCGTGGTGTGGAAGGCAGCAAGGTAATTATCTTGATCACAGATGGTGCTGATACTTGCGATCGCAATCCTTGTGAAGTGATCGCTCGCTTGCCCCTGCACGGTATTCGCTTGAAAGTTGATGTAGTTGGTTTAGCTCTGGCTCGGGAGCCAGAGGCTCGCAGACAGCTTGACTGTATCGCCAAAACATCTAATGGCAAATATTATGATGCCAAAAGCTCGGCGGAGTTAATCAATAGCATTTCCGCTAGTGTCAGTAAGGCCATTGAAGGAAGAGTCATTATCAAGCCTGGCAGCGGTTCTGTTGAGCCCGGTAGTGGAGCCACTATTAACACCGAGACACCAATAGAAATCGTGCCAATTGAACCCATGAGATCTTTGGATAAATAAAACTGTCTTGGATAAATAAAACTGTCCGATTTTCGGCTGAAAATCGGACAGTTTTAGTATTGGCAATTGCTCGAAAGCAAGTAAGTACTGCGTGTATTTTTTAGCGCAGACTAATTGCTGTTTTCTTATTGAGCTTTTCGATTTCAGGGCTGTGGGTTACTGACATATGCACTTTTATATCTTCAGACATTTTGTCTGAAACTGGTGCGTAGTAGTTAATTAGCATCAGCGGATAGATACCGAGAGCAAGAATCGAGAATGAAAGTGAGTAGGCAACGATTCTTTCGGTATTAGTGGCATCGGTGAGGTGACCTTTCCACTTAGGCAACTCTTCTCCGTAAAATACTTTTTTCAAGAGCCAGAGCATGTAAGCAGCGGTGAGAATGACACCAAGAGCGGCAAAGTAAATCCAACCTTGCACCATGTGGCCATTGGTTAGTGATTGAGCCATCGGTGAAGTGAAGCTGCCGTAGAATACTGCTGCTTCAGCCACGAAGCCTGACAAACCAGGAAGACCAAGGTTGGCCATGGTGCCAAGCATCCAGAAATAGAATAGGGTTGGCATTTGCTTGGCCAGACCGCCACCAATTTCAGGCAACTGACGAGTGTGAGTACGCTCGTAAACTGCTCCAACTAAGAAGAAGAGCAGAGCTGAAATTACACCGTGGGAGACCATTTGGAAAATTGCACCACTGAGAGCGGCCGATGAAAGCGAGGCCACACCAAGTAAGACAAAGCCCATGTGGCTCACTGATGAAAGAGCAATGATGCGCTTCATATCTTGTTGAACCAAGCAGGCCATGGCTGCCCAGACTATATTGAAGGCGCCCAGGGCCATGATTTGTGGGCCGTAGTCAACAAAGAATGTTGGGAAGAAGCCCAAGCAGATTCTTACTAGACCATAGGAACCCATTTTCAAGAGCAAGCCGGCTAGTAGCATTGAAATTGGAGTTGGTGCTTCAACGTGGGCATCGGGCAACCAGGTGTGAACTGGGAATGATGGCAACTTGATGATGAAGGCTAAGAAGAAACCAAGACAAGCCATTACTTGAATGTCTTTTGGTAGGCCAGGGCACATGCTAGACAAAAGTGTCATGTCAAATGTGGCGCTGGTGCCCATTTGGGTATACATGTAGACCAGACCGGCCAACATCAATACGCCACCAAAGAAGGTGTATATAAGGAATTTGAGAGCAGCGTAGGCACGTCTTGGACCACCCCAGATGGCAATCAAGAAGTACATCGGCACTAGCTCTAGCTCATACATGACAAAGAACTGCAGCAAGTCAAGTGACATGAACACTCCCAAAACAGAGAATGTCAGGAGCATGAGCATTGCGTAGTAGAGGCGCGGCCGATTATCGCCAATCGAGGTTGAGGCCAGTATTGCCATGAAGGTGACAAAGCCGGTCAGCACCACCAGTGATAGCGACATGCCGTCTACTGCAACGAAGTACTGCACCGGAAATGGTTGCAGGAACCAGGTGATCTGTTCTTTTAGCTGGAATTCAGCCGCTCTGCTTATGTCAAATTGCGACAGGATGAAGGCTGAAAGCCCAAACATACCAGCGCCGAAACTAATGGCAAGCTTTCGCGCCAGATTGTCTGGGCTACAGGCTATGGCCAGGGCGGCGAGCATTGGCAGTAGTAAGAGGATAGTAAGCAGATGTTGTGGTTCGGGACTCACAGCGGTCTCCTGAAAATTAATAACACTAAGAGAGCGCCATCAGTATAAAGGGCTGACTGGTAAGCTACTAGCTTTATTAAAGAGAAAAATCTTTTCACTCTAAACGGTGCTTTATCTATGGTCACTCTTGGCCCTTCATCAATGTATAGTTTTAGAGTCCGAATTAGTAAACGCAGAGTCTCTAGTCAAGAGCTGGAGATATTCTAGGAGATTAACCTTGTTACCGCTAAGCGCTGACCAGTTGAGATGGTTTGTTGAACATGCTGGCCTGATTGTGGCAGCACCGTTCTTGGCGGGCTTCCTGATTATCATGGGGCTGAGAGCTTCAAAAACTCTTTCCATGATGGCATCCATCGGAGCCGTGGCTTATGGACTCGTCCACTCACTGATTATTTTCCAAGCATTAGTCACTCACCAATATCCCGAACCTTACTTCCAACAAAACATTCCCTGGTTTGTTTCAAGTAGCTTCACCCTCTCGGTGGGAGTATTGGTCGACAATATCGCCGCCCTGATGCTGATAGTGGTCACTGCTGTCAGTCTTTTGGTGCAGATATATACCCATGGCTATATGCGCGAAGATCCTGGTTACTCGCGTTTCTACTCTTATCTATCTCTCTTCACTGGTTCGATGCTTGGCCTGGTAGTGTCGACCAACTTGTTCCAGATGTACGGCTTCTGGGAATTGGTTGGTGTTTGCTCTTACTTCTTGATTGGTTTCTGGTGGTACAAAGAGTCGGCTGCCAAGGCTTGTATGAAGGCCTTTGTTGTCAACCGTATCGGTGACTTTGGCTTCCTCATTGGAACTCTCACCTTCTTCCTTTATACAAAAGATTTTTGGAGCTCAAGCAATGTGCTCGGCTTTGTCGGTCCTGCTGGCACTGACTTGGCGGGAGTAATTCACAAAGCTGCTGCCGCCGGCGCCCTCAATGACTCCACTTTATTCTTTATCGCTTGTTTGATTTTCATGGGGCCAATGGCCAAATCAGCGCAGTTCCCACTGCATGTCTGGTTGCCTGATGCTATGGAAGGTCCTACACCAATTTCCGCTTTGATCCACGCTGCCACCATGGTTGCCGCTGGTGTTTATTTGGTCGGTCGGGCCTATCCTATTTGGCTCAATTGCGATGGTTCCTCGGGAGCCGCTTTGACCGTAGTGGCCACCGTCGGTGCCATCACTGCTTTCATGGCTGCCACCATTGCCATGAGCCAGTACGATATCAAGCGGGTCTTGGCTTGGTCGACTTGTTCGCAGCTTGGCTACATGTTTGTTGGTCTAGGTGTGGGCGCCTTCACTGGCGGTATCTTCCACCTCTTCAACCACGCCTTCTTCAAAGCTATGCTGTTCTTGTGCAGTGGTGCTGTAATTCACGGCTTGCATGGACAGCAAGACATTCGTGAAATGGGTGGATTGAAAAAATCTATGCCCATTACTCACGCTTGTTTCTTAATCGGTACCCTTGCAATCTCTGGCTTCCCGCTCTTCAGTGGTTTCTTCTCAAAAGACGAGATCATTGGCGCTGCCATGGTTAACCACCCAATCATTGGCTGGTTGATGATGTTGACAGCCGGCATGACTGCCTTCTATATGTTCAGACTTTACTTCATGACATTCACTGGCGCGTATCGCGGTAGTGCACATCCCCACGAATCACCAGCGGCAATGACCTGGCCGCTTTTGGTTCTGGCGGTGCCTTCAATGTTGAGCGGTTATCTTGGTTTCAATATCGCCAACTTGCCAGCTGCTTTCTCTGGTGCCTCACCAGAGCATGGTTTGCCTAACCACTTTGCTGCCTTTGTTTTTGGTCCCCATGGCCCACATTTCGAAGGTGCTAACTTGACCATGATGGGCATCTCGCTAGCCGTCGGTGTATTTGGCTTTGCCGTTGCTTACTCTATGTATGTCACTAGAACTCTGCACTTCAACAAAACCTTTGCTGAAGCGAAAGAGGGCATGGCTCAACTTATCTACAACATGTCATTCAACAAATGGTATATGGATGACATTTACTTCGGTATCGTCGACCGCGTCTTGCTACCTACCTACGACAAGGTCTGGACAGCAATAGACAAACGTTTCATCGAAGGAATTGTCAACGGTGCTGGCCTGGTCACTATGAGTGTTGGCGAAGTTCTCAAGTTCCTTCAGAACGGACGTGGTCAGTACTACGCTCTTGTAATCTTTGCTGCGGTGGCTGGTATTGCCTGGATTTCCTACATTTTTCCAGGTCACTAACTCTCACTAAAATCTTTTAATAAGGAAGACCTTATGAGTTCAGATTCCCATTCCGATGATCACGGCCACGACAGTCACGATAGCCATGCCCATCCGGTGGCTACCGATGTAATTCCCGAGACCAGTTTGCAAGACATGCTGCTCAAGGTTTTGACCATTTGTGCTGCTGGACTGCTTTACGGCATGGCATTCTGGTGGATGGGCGTGCCCGTTGCTGATGTTGGTCATGAAGCTGGTTCCGAGCATAGCGAGCACGCTAGTGGTTCTTCTAGTGCTAATTCTGAGCAAAGTCACGGCTCAGAGCATAGTGAAGAGCATCACTAAATCTTTCGTTTTTGTTTAGGTTACGATTAGTTTCAACTTTTGTTGCCGAGAATGCTGGTATGAGTCACTTACCAGTTTGCTTGTCAACCTTTCATGCTATCTTATGCCAATTGAGAAGCGCCTACTAGTCAGCTTTTACTAGTGCGCCTCTAATTGGATGTTCAAGAATTCCAATCAAATAAGCCGTTGATTCAACGGTCTGTAGTTCACTCTTTGAGGATATTTGAATGCAGGAAGTTACAGTTGGCATTGCTGGAGCAGCCGGAGACGGCTTAGACAAATCTGGCGATACCTTGGCTAAGTCATGCAGCAGGCTTGGTCTCCACGTATACGCTTATAACTGCTACCAGTCGATCATTCGGGGCGGTCATATTTGGCTCCGAGTTCGTATCGGTGAAAATAAAGTTTATTCCCACGGCGATAACCTCAATGTATTGGTTGCTTTGAACCAAGACTCCATTGAACGTCACGCCATGGAAGTTGAAGAAGGCGGAGCCGTTCTCTTCAATTCAGATCGTCTTACTTGCGAGCCAAGCCAAGTTAGAGCTGGCGTGCAAATCGTCGGCTTGCCGATGAAGAAAATCACTGAAGAAGTGGTTAAAGAGCACGGCGCTCTTCTGCCTATCATGCAGAACACAGTGGCCATGGGTGCTGCTGCTTACTTTGCTAATGTGGGCCTAGAAGAACCAAGTTCAGTTTTGACAGATACCTTCGCCCACAAGGGTCAGAAAGTAATCGACCTTAACGTTAGCTTGCTCAAGGTTGGTTATGAGTTCGCCAAAGCCAATTTCAAACCAGTAACTAAAGAATGGAAGTTTACCAACAAGAAACGTTGTTTCTTGACCGGTAACGAAGCCATTGCAATTGGTGCTTATGCTGCTGGTTGCAAATTCTATTCTGCTTATCCAATGACACCAGCTTCGACAATCTTGCACTGGATGGCTAACCACGCCAACGAAACAGGCATTTGCGTCAAGCAGTGCGAAGACGAACTATCTGTAATCAATATGGCAATCGGTGCTGGTATTGCTGGTGCTCGTTCTATGTGTGCAACCGCCGGTGGTGGTTTCGCCCTGATGACCGAAGCTGTTGGCATGGCTGGCATTATGGAAGTGCCAGTGGTTTGCGTTGAAGTACAACGCGGCGGCCCTTCAACCGGTCTGCCTACCAAGACTGAACAAGCTGACTTGTGGCAAGTCTATGGCGCCTCACAAGGTGAATTCCCACGCTTGATCGTTGCTCCTCGTGACATTGTTGATTGCTTCAACACTACTGTTGACGTATTCAACCTGGCAGACCGCTATCAATTGCCGGTTTTGCTCATGTCTGACTTGCTTCTATCTGAGCACCCTGAAACTGTTGATCCTGAAGTCTTTAACGGCAATCCTGTTATCGACCGCGGCGAAATCGTCAGTGAATGGCCAGAATCAAAAGGCAAGTTCAAGCGTTTCAAATTCACTGAATCAGGCATTTCACCTCGCGCTCTTCCTGGTACAGCAAATACTGCTTTCGTATCAGCTTCAGACGAGCAAGACGAAGAAAGCATCCTCATTTCTGACATGTTCACTTCGCCAGCTACCCGTCGCAAAATCATGGACAAGCGCGGCCGCAAGATTGAAAATCTCTTGAAAGAACTTCCAGCTCCAGTGCTAGAAGGGCCAGCTGATGCTGATTTGACTCTAGTATGTTGGGGTTCTACCTGGGGCACAGTGAAAGAAGCTGCTGAGCTTCTCACCGCTCAAGGTATCAAAACCAACTTGCTCAACATCAAATACATTGCTCCTTTCCACGCTAAAGAAGTAGAAGCGATTCTCTCTAAAGCTAAGAAGAAGATTTCTGTTGAAGTTAACTACACTAGCCAAATGGCTCGCTTTATCAAAGGCGAAACCGGAATTTCTATGGATGCACACATCAATAGATATGACGGCGAACCAATGGAACCACTCTATATCGTCGGGCATGTTAAACGCATTCTTGCCGGTGTAGCACTTGATTATGATGTTACTGAAGCAGAAGCTAAAGATATGGCTTATCACTATATCCGCACCCATGCTCAAGAGAAGTTGCGCCCAACAGCTGCAACTCGTGAATCTTCAAACGGACACGGCGAACCTACATGGAATGTTGAATTGTCTGAACGGGCTACAGGCAAACTGGCTGCACGCATGAAAGTGGGTGTTTCAACTGGTGCCACTTATAGCTTCGAGAAGCTGGCAGAAGAGAAATAAATTTTTCTCCTTTCTTATTTCTGCAACTGCATTCACATCAATGATTTAAGAGGTTTATAAAAACGAGATGGCAACTGTAATCGAGCTTCCAGTCGAATTATTCAAAGGCCCAGTCGACCCAGACTGGTGTCCAGGATGTGGCGACTTCGCCGTCCTTAAAGGTGTTCAAACTGCAGCAGCAAAACTAGGCATTACTCCAGAAAATCTTCTGGTTGTCTCTGGTATTGGCTGCTCATCTAACTTGCCTGGCTTCCTTCATGCTTATGGTATTCACAGCCTTCACGGCCGTGCTGTTCCTGTAGCAACCGGAGCTCACCTGGCAAATACCGATCTCAAATGTGTTATCACCGGTGGTGATGGCGACGGTTATGGTATTGGTATCGGTCACTTGCTTCACGCAATGCGCCGCAACCTCGATGTTACCTACATCGTTATGGACAACCAAATCTATGGTTTGACCACTGGCCAAACATCACCGACTACTGGTACTGGTCAAAAGACCAAGTCCACACCGTTGGGCAACCACGAGAATCCACTCAATCCATTAGCTCTGGCAATTACTGCTGGTGCTACTTTCGTGGCTAGAGCATTCTCCGGCGAGCCAAAACACATGGCTGACACAATTGCTGCGGCTATTGAACACAAAGGCTTCTCCCTTGTGGATATCTTCAGCCCTTGCGTTACCTACAACAAGGTCAATACCTATCCGTTCTTCAAAGAACGGGTCTACAAGCTAGAAGATGAAAATTGGGATCGTACTGATTTCCATGCTAGTTTGGCCAAAGCCTTCGAGTGGGGCGACAAAATTCCTTTGGGCGTTGTTTACGAAACCGATATGCCTACTTATGAAGACAGCGAGCTGGCTTTCAAAAAAGGCGCCTTGGTTAAACAATCGCTCAAGACCGATCCTAAAGTTTGGGCCCATATCGTCGAAGAGATGATCTAGACCAAGACTTCGGTTAAGGCAAAAGTTAGAAAGTGAATCATGGGGTGGGCAATGTGACCCACCCCTTATTCCATCTTTAACAAGATGTCATGGGAATTCTACTTATATGGTGCTTGTCTAATCAGTAGATATATGCGATTCTTTCGATGGTGAATTTTTTATCAGTTTCACCTATGCGTTGGATATATTGCCACTGGATGACCTTTCCCTTTTGATTGATCAAATTTAAAAGGCTTTCAACTGATAAAGAGGTGATGATATCGCCTTGGCAATGATGTAAAGTAGTGTCAGCTAATAAAATGCTTTATGGCAACCAAGTGAGGAAGTAATGACTAAGTACAGCCGTATCGGTCGCAGGCATCCAGATACTGCTCCTATTTCAAAAGATCAAATCACTACTCTGAAGGCTAAAGTTCAGCGTGTAGAAGAGATCGAAAAAAACAATAGGGCTTCCGTCTGGGACTACGTCTGCGATCTGTGGACCCAAATTGTTTACAGCTTCAAACCTAAGAGTCATCAGTGCCGTATCTACGGTCACACTCTGCCTACCGGTGGCTGGACTGCTGGTCGCAGGCCGCACTGTGGCGATTGTGGTGCCCAAATAAACGATGCTAGCGATTTGCGCAAAGCATTGCCCCGCGAATACTAGAAATTCTCTCTAGTTGCGTTTGACGCAGTAACTAAAAACACTTAGAGGCCATTGCATTTAGCAGTGGCCTTTTACTTTGGTAATTTTCCTTTTTGTAATCATTCTAAGTGCTTAGTTTTTCCTCGCCTTAGTTCTCTTTTCTAGCCTTTAGGCCGATAACGGTCGACCGGCCACAGGTGTTTAATATGTACATTCAGGTTTAGATGTCCAGAAGCAATGCTTCGGAAGGAGTGGTCGTGAGTATGTTCTGTTATCAGTGTGAGCAAACTTCCCAGGGAACGGGCTGTACTACCATGGGTATTTGCGGCAAGACCCCGGATACATCCACCTTGCAAGACGTGATTGTCTATATAGTCAAAGGAATCAGTCAATTTGCCCATCGTGCCCGTCTGCTTGGCCAAACCGACTCTTTTGTCGATGAGGTGTGCCTTGAGGCACTTTTCCTCACTCTAACCAATGTCAATTTTGACGAGAAAGAGCATGTCGACTACATCACCGGTCGGTTATCCCAAGCCTTTGATAAGGCTCGTTCTCTCTATCTGACAGCCTGTACTAAAGCTGGGGTAGAAGCAGAAAAACTTCAGGGTCCAGCTAAGTGGGGACAACTAAAAACCGAAGCCGAGCTTTTGCAGTTTGGTTTAGCAATCGCCATCGTTAAGCGCGCCGACTCTACACCTGAAGACATTCTGTCTTTGCAGGAACTTCTTACTTATGGTGTAAAAGGATTGGCTGCCTACGCGCACCATGCACAATTGCTGGGGTTCCGTGAGCCATCTATCTATGCCTTTGTCCATGAATCATTTAGCTACCTGGCCGAGAGTGAGCAGACAGCCGAGCGATTGCTTCAATACTGTCTTGAGGCTGGTAAGGTCAACTATCTAGTGATGGAGCTGCTCGACAAGGCACATACTGAAAGTTACGGTCACCCCGTACCTACGCAAGTGCGCATCACGCCAGTGAAAGGCAAGGCCATTCTAATTTCTGGTCATGATATGAAGAGCCTCTATGAGCTGTTGAAAGCGACTGAGGGCAAGGGTGTGAATGTCTACACCCACGGTGAAATGTTGCCGGCCCATGGCTATCCTGCTTTGAAAAAGTTTGCGCATCTGGTCGGCAATTATGGCGGTGCCTGGCAGAATCAACTGACTGAGTTCAATTCGTTCCCTGGTGCCATTGTGATGACAACCAACTGTCTTAAGCCGCCAGCTGATTCATATAAAGACCGCTTGTTCACTATGGATGTAGTTGGTTTTGAAGGGCTCAATAAAGTTCAGAGCTACGATTACAGCAAAGTGATCGAAGCCGCTCTTGCGGCTCCTGGGTTTAGCGAAGATGGGCCAGAAAAAACTATCACTGTTGGTTTCGCCAGAAACGCTGTGTTATCTGTTGCTGCACCAGTAATTGATGCAGTCAAACAAGGCAAGATAAAGCACTTCTTCTTAATTGGCGGCTGCGATGGTGCTGAATTTGCTCGCAATTACTTCACCGATATCGCCACCTCAATTCCGCAAGATAGTGTCATTCTCACCCTTGGTTGCGGCAAATTCCGCTTTAACTTCAATGACTTTGGTGACATCGATGGCATTCCTCGCCTGCTTGATCTTGGTCAATGCAATGATGCCTATTCTGCTGTACAAATTGCTAGTGCTTTAGCCGATGCTTTTGGCTGCAGCATTAATGAACTACCCTTGTCCCTAATCATTTCGTGGTTCGAGCAAAAGGCTGTGGCTGTGCTTCTTAGCTTGCTCTATCTGGGCGTAAAGAATATTCGCCTCGGTCCAAATCTTCCAGCATTCATTACTCCTGGAGTTTTGAAGATTCTGGTAGACAACTACAACGTTATGCCAGTAACTACGCCAAAAGAAGACTTGGCGCAGATCTTGCATGCGGTCTAGCTAGCTGAAGAGATTGACTAAAGCTATTGGCTAGAGCTTGATTCAATAAACTGATTGAAGAAACTGATTAGCAAACAAGTGCCTTGAACTCGGTTCAAGGCACTTGTCTTAAGACCCTAACTTAAGGCACTAACTCAAGACACTAACTCAAGACACTAAATAGAATCACGTTTTCGTGAGTAATATTTCTGTGCTTCGGCATATCGACCCATGTTGGACAGAGCATGACCAAGATCGTCTAGAGCTTGCTGTTTTAGTTTTACATCCAAAATTTGTTCGAAATTAGGGGCGTCAACTACGGCCTTGAGGGTGGTTTCTGCCAAAGCTGGTCTCATAGAATTGAGATAGGTACAGCCTAGTTCGCTAAGTAACATGAGAGTTCCTGGTGAACTCTTATCTTTGAAGTCGGAAGAATCAAGAGCATCTTTTAGATAGTCGATGGCTTTTCCGTGTTCGCCTAGAACCATCAGAGTGTCGGACAACTGTCCGTAAGACTCAGCCAGAGTGGTGTTGGTGTGGTTCTTGTCTTTCTTGATTTCTTCGATTGTTTTGAGAATTTGCTCTAGCTTTTTCTTCTCTTGCTCAATTTTCTCTTTTGACTGGGCGGTAACTTCACTGCCGCTATTGCTAGTGTTGGTAGAGTCTGACTCTTTGTTGTTCTTGCTTTGGGCAGTCTCTTTGCGTTGGTGGAAGTTGTAGTCGAATTTGAACGACAAATTAAGCTGATCGTCATCAGCCTTTGAATTGATATCAGCAAAGGGCTGAGCGTTCTTAACGGCTTCTATAGCGGCTTCATCGTTGGCGGCGTTGCCCGATGAGTCAACAATATGCACTTCTTTTACGAGGCCGTGATCGGTTACTTCAAAGCCGACATTGGCGCTGTAGCTATAAAGGCATCTTGGCGGCTTCCAGGCGGCTTTGATTTTTCGACTCATGACCGAGAGAAAGGCGTTGATTATGCCTTGCCCTTCGCTGCGGTAGAGCACAGCATCATCTTTATGGCCCATTCTCTCTAGCAAGTCGGCCAAGAAATTTAAACGAGTGCCTAAGAGGGGATGGTTGTGGCTGAAGACTTCTTCTGATAGTGCCACGCTGCGCTTAATTAGAGGAAGAGCCTCATCAAAACGCTTCTCTTCTACTAGTGTTTCGGCCAAGTCGTTCAAACAGATTGC
>CAJXZK010000077.1 GCA_913063055.1 uncultured bacterium | reverse complement strand
ACCGAGATCTACACCTCTCTATTCGTCGGCAGCGTCAGATGTGTATAAGAGACAGTCTTAGATCTATACCAGATTGCTGAAGGCGCTCGATAATTCGCGGAAGTGCTTTGCGCGCGGCAATTTCACCAGCGGTGGTGGCGTCGTCAACATATTTGCGGTCTTTTGAAAGTATTGGAATATTGATCAATTCAGGCCGAATCACAATATCGGCACCATTGACTTTGTCTTCGTCTAATTGCTCAATGGTGGCATTCATTACGCGATCGAAGACCTTGCGGTAGGATGTGAATTGTTTTGCTGGCACCGGCTTTAAGTCATTGTCTATTTCAACTGAAATTACAACCCTCGCGCCACTATGTCGTGCTTCGGTTGTTGGCAAATTATTGCGAATACCGCCATCCACATATAGATGCTTGCCTATTGGCACCGGTTGCATCAGTAAGGGAAGAGTTGCGCTTGCCTGTAGAACTTCATCGACATTGCCTTCTGAAAGTACATGGGCTTGTCCGTCAATCAAGCTCACTGCAATAGAAGAGAAGGGCACTTTAAGGTCTTCTACTTTGAGGTTTGGAGAGGGCAAAAGTTTGTTGATTGTGGCTTTGAGTTTTGTACCGCTAACTAATCCAGCATACGGTTTGGTTCTGCCGACATACAATAAACTGCGAAAGGGGCTAATCATTATTCGGCACCAGAGAAAGTGCGGCAAGTAGGCACTGACTAAAGATCCGTCTGAGAGAATTGACTGGATTTTATCGAGGGGGACGTTAGCGCAGTAAAGCCCTCCGACAACGGCACCCATGCTATTGCCGACGATGCAGTCGATGGGAATACCTTCTTTTTGCAGAACCCTCAAAACTCCTATGTGCGCAGCACCGCGTACACCGCCTCCGCCGAGCGCTAGGGCAACCATGGGCTGTCGAGCAGAATCAAGGGCGGTGTTAGTGGCAATCGCTGGTAGTTGCGGCTGTTCGGCATGCGACGGGCTGCTGGCCAGACCTGGAAGGGTTGAGGCAAGCATAAACGGAAGTACACAGGCACTGGTGATCGATAGTGCCGAGAAAAAGGAGGTAAGAGTCTTGTTCATTGCCGCGCGAGGTCTCCGTGTTAGCGGAGTTGGTCTGCAACCTCTGCTAACAGCACTGTACCTCAAATTGAACCAGATTGAAACTTTTTTAAATGTTATTTGATAGAGCTAGCCACTTTTCTAGTTTACTTCGAAGTTGACTTAGCTCTATTGGCTTGCCGATGTAGTCATCCATTCCCGCAGCAATACATCTATCACGATCTTCAGTACGCGAGAATGCTGTCATGGCGATGATGGTCATGTGAGAGCCGTTGAACTCTTCCGCTTTGCGAATTAGCTCCGTGGCCTCTAAGCCATCCATCTCAGGCATTTGCAGGTCCATCAGGAGCAGAGCATATTTGTTTTTGTTAATAGCATCGATAGCTTCTTTCCCATTGCTCACTATGTGACAGCAATAACCAAGTTCTTGCAAATACATTTCGGCAACTTTTTGATTGATGGGGTGGTCTTCAGCAACTAATATTAAATCAGAGCTTTCTGACTGTTCTGTGGTGGGCTGCTCTAGAGATTTTCTGTCGGCTGCAGCCTTGGCTGTTAGCGGGGTGCTGGAGGAAAGAACAGTTGTGAGGCAATCCTGCATCTGTGATTGTCGCACTGGTTTTGTTACGTAGGCCTTAAAGCCTAGTTCTATTGCTTGCGCGCCGAGGCCAGGCGAGTCGAACGCAGTGAGCAGAACTAACTTTGTATCTGCTAGTGTCGAATCGTTGAAGATTTCTTTGGCCATGTCCATGCCGTTGAGCCCGGGCATAACCAGATCAACAATTGCGACTTTAATTGGATCGCCGTCGATGGAAGCTTGTCTTAGCAATGTCAAACCTTCCTGGGCATTGCTTGCGGTGTCTGTGCGCATACCCCAGGAAGCTAAATAAGTTTGCAAAATTATTCGAGCATGCGGCTCGTCATCAATGATTAGTGCCCGGGTTCCCTTGATCTTTGCTTTGCTGCTCGTTCTCGGTGCCTTGCTAGAATGTTCCAGTGGCACCACGAACCAGAAAGTAGAGCCATTGACCTTATCGCTTACTACACCAATTTTTCCGCCCATTAGTTCAACTAGACTTTTGGATATGCTCAGTCCTAGTCCAGTGCCGCCGAATTTGCGTGTGATTGAGCCGTCAGCCTGAACGAAAGGTTGAAATAGCCGCTGCTGTTCTTGCTCTGATAGGCCAATGCCCTTGTCTGTGACCGAGAAACGCACATTGGTAATTTGTCTTCGGTCCTTAAGAGTTCTTTGATTTGTATTTTCGCTGTGATTGGAATCGATCGAAGCTTGCACCACGATTTCGCCGCTGCTAGAAAATTTGATGGCATTTGAGGTCAAGTTAATCAATATCTGGCGCAGCTTTTGTGGGTCGCCTCGTAAACATATTGGCATGACCGGATCAACGAAGCTCATCAGTGAAAGCTCCTTGTTTCGAGCTTCGGTGGCCAGGATGTCACAGGTACTTTCGATAATTTGTACCGGATCGAATTCTAAGCTTTCTAGTTCTATTTTTCCTGCTTCAATCTTGCTGAAGTCTAAGATGTCGTTTATCACGATTAGTAAGTCGCTGCTGGCTTTCTGTATTGTGTTGGCGAAATCCTGCTGGCGTTGATCGAGACTGGTTCTTAACAACAGATTGCACATGCCAATAATGCCATTCATTGGCGTGCGCACTTCGTGGCTGACATTGGCGACAAATTCAGACTTAAATCTTGATGCTGCTTGGGCAGCATCCCGCGCTGCTTTAAGTTCGCGATTGGCAATTTCAAGTTGTTGAGTGCGTTCTTGAATTTCATGGGCGCGAAGATAAATTTCCATCTCCATTTTTTCT
Organism: uncultured bacterium; assembly: GCA_913063055.1. Lineage (GTDB taxonomy): Bacteria > Cyanobacteriota > Vampirovibrionia > Obscuribacterales > Obscuribacteraceae. Next base: position 19,545 of record CAJXZK010000077.1, on the reverse strand, counting down.
GCCCGTTCTTTGAATTCTTCTGTTTGCTGCTTTTGTTCGGTCTTTTGATGCCTTAAGCGGACAAACTCTGTTACGTGTTCAACTCGATGGATGATATAAACTATTTCGCCACTTTTGCCGAATACGGGCGAATTTACAGGGCACCAAAAACGTTCTTCAAACTCACCGCCTTCAGATTCGGCGCGCCTTATGTCGTACTTTTGCAGAGCCATCGTGTGAGCCACACCGTCCTTAAGCACAATGTCTAAGGAAGCACTCAAATTGCGGAGGCCGGTGGCGCTGGCGTCAGCTGGGTTGTCTGGGAAAACATCGAACAATTGGCGGCCGAGGATGTTCTCTCGTTTGGTCATAGTGGCGTGTAGGTAAGAATCGCTTGCTGCTAGTATTTTCAGGTCTGGCGACATTACTAAATACATTTGAGGAGCTGACTCAAACAGGAGTTTAAAGTCTATGGCTTCTTCTGACTCTTTCATTGCTAGCTTGGAGCCTTTTGTCTTGGACGGCAAGTGGCATGCCATCGTGGAGGGCGAGTATTCAGGCTACCTGTTTTGCCAGCCGTACTGTGTCAGGATTGATCATATAAAGCCAGCTCTGGGCAATTACTAAAGTCTGTCAGAATCTGGCGCTGTCGGCAATTGCTAAAGTCTGCCAGAATCTGGCGCTGTCGGCAATCATGACAACGGCTTTTTTTTTGTTCAATCAAACGACGCAGGGTTGAGGCTGTGATGTTTGAGTCATCTCTTTCTTTGGCTCGGTATGCTTGCTGCTAGGGACTCCAGCCACTCGGGATAAGCATTTGCGCCTTCGCTAGTTCGGCCTGCCACCGGGAGTAGTGTCAAGGTCGAAAACCTGTACGATGTTTCTATATTGGAGCTTTTCCATTGACTGCGCCTTGATTGTTCTGTTCGCGGTGCTCGAAACTACATGGATGGCGCAAGAGCGGCTAGTGAAATTTGACGCTTGGAAGAAGAGGAGCGGCAGTTTCAAGAGTCGTCGGCTATCGATTTAATTTGCATTCCCGCGAACCAGCCCTTATTGTTAGAAAATCCACTTGACTACAAGGCTCGACAGGAAGCCTGCCCATTTCGCAGCTTTTCTCGCTTAACTTACCACGGTGTTAGCTATGAAAAATTCTTTGGCACTGGCCCTAGGGCTGGCTGTAGCTCTGTCGGCAAATTTAATTTTCCAGCCCGCTCTGGCCCAGCAAGTGCAATATCCACAGACCTTCGCCGGTTCGCCTGAGCAGTACCAGGCAGCGCAGCAATATGCAGCAGCCCAACAGTATGCAGCAGCTCAACAGGCTCAACAATATGCTGGGCAAGCTGGAATGCAGCCTGGTATGCAATCAGGTATGCAAGCTGGGTGGCAGCAGCCTCCGATGCAGCAGTATCAGCAGGGAATGCAACCACAACTGCAAGCGCAGCAGCCAGCTCTGGACAATAATCGGCCGCCGGCTGAGCCCAGTCAGTATGAGCAGCAAGAGCAAGCGATTCAAAAGGGCATAGCTGAGAGCCGGGCGAATTCGTCGGGCAACGATAACTACAATCAAGCTGGTCATGCTAATTGGGATACTTCAACCACTCCTCCGCAAGCTAGCCATTCGAAATTGCGCGGCGCAGCTGGCACTGCCACTAAGGTGATAGCAAAAACTGCTGCCGTAGCCTTGCCTACAGTCGGTCTAATTTTCCTTACTAAAGCCCTTAATCGCAATTCTGGATATGGTGGCATGGGCAGCGGTATGGGGGGCTATCCCTATCAAGGTGGTGGCTATGGGTCTGGTTATGGATCTGGCTATGGTTATGGCCAGCAGATGCCCTATAACTATGGTTATAACAACGGTTGGTGATTGCCTTCTTCCTGTATGTATCGCTTCCACAATTTTGGATAGAGAGATTCATGTTTCTCTGTCAGTACTTTTTGGAAGCGTTTAATATCGGCAGCGGAAAAACTTTCAAGAACAGTTATTAGCTGAGTGCACTTCTCTTCTGTTGAGTCGCAGGTTTGTAGTTGCTCGATGATTTCCCAAAACATGTTTTTATCGATTGTTCGCCTTTGTGGAGCGCTTGCCTTTTTTGCCTAGGCTCTGGGTATCAGTCATCAGCTGTGATTTCGCGCTTGCGACCGCCATATTGAGGTGGTGTCCAGTCCTATTTCTTTCCACCATCTGTGCTGTTTCGTCCTCTTCGGGTGTAGTTGCAACAGTAAGACCCGAGCTGTCAAATCTGCGTGACAATCTTTGTTGTTGCGAGAAGTTGGACGGAAATACAGCGCTCGATCTAAAGGCGCAGCCAAAGCTAAAAGCTGATCAGGAGCATGTCCCGATCAGCTTTTAAGTTTTTCGTTTTTCTCTATGTCTTTATATTGTTTGTTTGTTTGTTTGTTGCGCTAATACCTATGCCGATAGGTGCTGGTAGGGGCTGCTCATGTCGAGGAATTGCGGTAGCTCAGCGTCTTTTTCCGAGAACTTATTTGGCCAGTGCTGCTTGCCGCCTTTGTTTGAATTGCCTCCTTTTGGACCTTTTTCACCTCGACCGACCTTGTCACCTTTACCTTCTATATCTTCTTTGCCCTTTCTATTTTTCTTTGAGCTGCCGCCGTCGGCACCGTCGCCGTCCTCTGCTTCTGGGCTGAAGTCTTTTCGGTCGTTGGGCTCTCCCTTTTCATTTTTGCTGCCTTTGCCGCCTTTGCCGTCGCCATCGGCGTGCAGGTCTTTGCCCTGTGTTACTTTGTCATCGCCGTCTTTTTCATCACCGTCTTTTTCGTTGCCATCTTTTTCGTTATCGTCATTTCCGTCATGGTCTTTGTCTTCGCCATGTTCTTTTTCATGGTCATTTTCGTTTTCTTTATCGTTTTCTTTTTCATTCTCTTGGCCGTCCGGGCCGCATTTGTTTGTACCTTTCTCATCACCATCAGAATCTTTTCCATCTTTCTTCCATGACTTTGTCTCGCCGGCGCTGTCTTTGCCTGCTCCTTCTTTAGTGGCACCATTTTTTCCTACTCCCTCTTTGCCCGACTCGCTAGCTGAAGCCGAGGCACCACTATCGCATTTGCTCTGCATGCCGTTTTTTGAGGCTGCTGAATCAGACTTACTAAAGAGTTCATCGGCCATTCTATCTAGAGCGCCCTTGCTAGCAGTGGCTTGTTCGCTAGCTTGGCTGTTCTTTTGCACTTCTCTAAAATCAGATTCTGCTTGTGACATGATTCGTCTCCCTGCGGTTGGTGGTATCAAGTTCGTTGGCGGCGTTCACCGCATGACAACAAGATAATGCGCTGGGGGGTCAAATCAGCGTGAAACAAAATAACGGTCGAACTAACTCCTCAAATGACGCTCAAAATGCGCATATAAGTTGTTGGTACGTGGCAGGCTATGGGTTACTGTGCGTCGGCTGGTATGGTGTAGCCGCTGCCGGCTGCTGTGACAATGAGCTGCTCGTGGCCCAGGCTAGTGAGCTTCTGTCGTAGGGTATTTATGACTTGTCTAACTGTATTCGTAGACGAGGTTGATTCAACGGGCCAGAGGGCGGCAATCAACTGCCTTGAAGTATAGGCAGTGCCGCGATTGACGAGCAAATACTCAAGCACTTCGCATTCTTTTGCTCGCAGTATTTCGAATTTGTCTCCTGCAGTAATGCTTTTGTTGGCGGTGTTTAGCACTAGTCCGTTGGCCGTTAGCACCTTGCTTTCCGCTAGTGCCGGGCGACGTAGCAGCCCCCGCACCCGTGCCGCTAACTCACGTACATCAAATGGTTTTACTAAGTAGCCATCAGCACCGGTATCAAGACCTTCGGCGCGATCGTCAATGTCGCCTTTCCCTGTCAAGAAAAGAATGGCTGTCTTGCCGCCTTGCAAGCGGTAACGCTTGCATAGTTCTAGCCCAGATATCCCTGGTAAATTCCAGTCTAAGAGAATGATGTCATATTCAAAATTGGCGAGAAGCTGCAGTGCATCTTCAGCGTTGCCCACCATCTCAACCAGGTGGCCTTGTAGCTGCATCCAGTCACGCACCATGGCTGCTGCTTGCAGTTCATCTTCAACCAATAGAATCTTGGCCATGCCGAAAAATGTTCCCTTAAATTCAAGGCCGTTAGTATACCTTGACTGCCTGGGGCAAGTCTATCGGTACACTGTTTTGCCGACTAGTGGTAGCATTTCTGCTGTGCCATTGACATTTTCACTGCGGCTAAAAATACTTCTGTTGCTCGTGCCATCGATCATCAGTACCTTGATTATTGTCGGCGGAGCTTCTTTATCCCTAGCGCGACTTGAAGAAGAATATTTGAAGCATAGCGCCTCAGTGGCTGCGCTTGTGAGCTTGCAGCAGTTTGAGGTGGCTTTGCTGCAAGGTATGAACAGCTCTGTTGGCAAGGAAGATATTTTTAGTCCGCAGGCTCAGATAATTCGCGCCAGTACTATGGAGCTAGTGGCAAAAACGCGAACGACGCTTGACAAAGCCGTGGCCAAGAACCCTAGCATGAAGGTCATTGCTGACGAGTTCAATGAGCTGGGCGATCGTTTGATGGCTCTTTACCAGCAGATAGCAAAAGTAGACTTACATGGCCGCCAGAAGAGTACACGGTTTGAAGTCTATTTGATTGCTTTGTCGGCCAGAACTCTGCTTAACCATAGTCTGGCTGCCGAAGACTCGATGCAGGAATTGGCTCGTGAGGCTTTGACGAAAGAGTCGCAAACTGTTGCCTTGCTCACGGCTTGTGGTCTGTTGTTAGCAGCTCTAGCTTGTGGTTTGTCTTTGTTGGCTTTTAATCGGCAGCTGGTTAATCGCTTGAAGCAGTTACCGGGTCGCATCGCGCTTTTGGGTCGAGGCGACAGGCTAGAGCCTCTGCCCGGTGGCGATGAGATTGCTGTTTTAGATACTAGTGTGGCTGCCGCAATTGCTGCTCTCAATCAATTGCACGGGCAACAGCTAGCTGTTTTGCAGTACTCGGGAGACGTTCTTTGTTCCTTGAATGCCGAGGGCAGGCTCACTGCTGTTAATCAACTGTCTGAAGTCTTTTGGGGCTATCCCAGTCGCTATCTAATTGGCGCGAGGATCGCCGATATTCTTGAGGAAGGCTCAGAAGAACTGTTGCAAAATTGCCTGGCTCAAGCTCAGTCTAGTGGTGCACCAAATATGGTGGAGCTGAGACATCGTGATCCCAGCGGTATTGATGCTTGTTTCTTGTGGATCGTCAAATGGGACGCCAGTACACAAGAGTATTTTTGCATTTCGCATGACATTACGAAGACCAAGCGCATTGAGATGTTTCGCGAAGATATTATTGCTTCGCTCAATCATGATATGCGCACGCCGTTGATGTCTATCTCAACGGCGTTTCAGTTGTTGCAGGCTACCAAAGCTGCTCAGATGAATGATCAGCAGAAGGCTAGCCTAAGTCGCGGGATGGCTCAAAGTACTCGGCTAATTGAACTTGTCACCGATGTGCTCGATTGGAAGAAGCTGGAATCTGGCAATTTGGGATTGTCTGCGACTCAAACTGATTTGCTTGAAGTGACAGTGCAGGCTCTCGATCGAGTGGCGAGCGCTCATGACGAAGTTGAGTTAGAAGTTATCGGGGCACCGCAATTTTTGCCTGGTGATGCCTTGCAGCTGCAAAAGGTTTTCGAAATCGTCTTTCGCTTCTTGTTGCAGTCTTCTGCGCCAGGAGATTTATTCACGGCCGCCATCAAGTCTGGCGATAGAGGAATCACTCTCAGTCTTAGACTGCAGTCTGCGCCGCTTCTAGAGCCAGTGAATGAGCCGATTCAACAGCCGGTCCAGAATCTGGTAAGCCAGGAGTCAATACCAATACTTTCATTGCCCATGTCGTTTTATCTGGTCGAGTCTGTTTTGCGCAGGCATGGTGCCAGCCTGACCATGAACCGACATGGCAGCACTTTCACTGAGGCAACTATCTTGTTTGCGGCAGCGGCTAAGGCGAGGCAAGCGTCATGAAGAGAAAGCTTTCACTAGCCCTTGCCGGTTGTATTCTCTTCGCTCTGCCTTTGCTTTGTCAGCTTTCCTTTTTGGCTTTGATTAACTATCAACTAGTTCTTGCTGAAGTTTCAGTTAAGCATGAGCTTGAGGCCGAGGAGTGCTCAAAGCGCATCAACAAGCTAATTATTGACTTGTTCGAGTATATGATCTTTGTCAAGTTTCAAGCTGATAGTCGAATGTTAGATCCCAACTTGCAAGAGTCGTCTTTGCCAAAAGAGTGGAGCGGTCGCATTAGTAGCATCTTGAGCTTACCGGTGCTGTCTGCAAAGACCCGAGAACAGTTAACTGAGGCCAAGGGCTACGCCTCGCTCTTGCGCCAGTTTGCCAGTGCGCCCCCGCTCAGGCCTGTGCCACTCAAGGGAACGAAAGTCGCTTCTGCTAATACTGCTCCTGAGCAATCACTGTATTTATTTGAGATCTTGCTGGGGGCCGCCCGTGAAGCTACCAATGAGCGCAATCAAGTGGAAGTTGAGAGTCTGGCAAGAAGTGCTAGTCTGCGCAGTTATTTGCTAGCTGGTTGGATTGCCTTGACACTGTCATTGGTGGCAATGACTTTACTGATTTTTCGACTGGTCTACCGGCCACTCTCGGTCATTCTGGATAATGCCAGGAGGTTGGGCCGAGGGCAGGCGCTCAATTTGCCGGTCAAGGCGCCGGTAGAGATTGAGGCAATTGATGGCTGCTTGCATCAGATTAGCTCTGAGCTCAGTGTTGCTTATGACGAGCAGAAGCAGCTCTACGAACTTTCACCGGCTTTGATTTGTCGCCTCGATGGCAACGGTCGCATACTTATGGCCAATCAAACAACACTGCGTTGGTTGCAGATCAATAGTCAATCTTCTGGTTTAGAAAAGATAGTGTTCTTTACTTTATTCGATGATGTTGTTCGCTTGCGCTTAGAGACTGTTTTTGAGCGGGCTAGAGATGAGCAGAAGAAGATGACCACTAAGCTGACCTTGCTCAATCACAAAACTATGCCCCTTCACACCAGTTGGACAGTTACTTGGAGCGAGGAGCATCAGTCTTATTTCACTTTGGCCATGGATGTAACTGACGCTACTAACATTGCTCTGGTGCGAGAGCAGATGGGCACTTATTTAACAACCGAATTGGGTGTGCCATTGGTCGCAGTGAAAGAAGCGAGTGCCGCCCTGGCATTGCTAGATGGGCCGGGTGCAGCTGAAAACAAGCACGTTGCCGCGATTAAAGGCAATGTGGAGAGGCTTAGCGTTTTGCTTAATCAGCTCAATCAGGCTGATGCCGAAGGTGTTGAAGGTGGTCGTGATTTTGATTTTTGTGTTAATCAAGCGGTCATTAGTGATGCGGTTGATGCTGTTCGTAATTTAGCCTTAAAGAAGCAGGTCAATATAGTTGCTCGACCTGAATTTGCTATGGTCTCTTGCAATAAGTGGGAGCTGGAGCGGGTAATTATCAACCTGCTCTCCAATGCAATTAAGTATACTCCTGAGCAAGGCACCATTAAAATTGATTCTAGGTTGAGTGGCAATGTCGTCGATTTTTCTATTAGCGATAGCGGCTCAGGTATTCCAGAAAAGGCATTAGCTACGATTTTCGCAGCCTATCAGCAGGCTGACAATCAGGGGCAGCATAATGTACCCTCCACCGGTCTAGGGTTGAGTGTTTGCAAAACCATTATTGAGAGGCATGGAGGTAGTATCAGGGCTGAAAATGGCGCTGAGGGTGGGGCGGTGATCTCATTTAGGCTACCTGCTTCGGATAGCTCCATCGTGCGGTATGCTGGTTAGCGTGTGCCAAGGTTTTTGCGTTCTGCATTTCTCATTGGGGGTGCGCTATCACTCGGATATTGATTTCCGTCAGAGTTATCGTCTTGGTCGTGGCCACTGCATTGGGCAGCAATGTTAGTGCCCTCGCCAGTGGAGCCTCGCCTACTGTCGACCGTAAAGGCTTTATTGAGTATCAACAGAGCCCGAAGAAAAATGTGCGGGCCTGTGCCAAGTATGAGGCCGGATTGCGGGCCCATGAAACGGGAGACAATGATCAGGCGATAAAGCTCTTGAATGAAGCGATTGCTATTGATCCTCACTGTGTTCAGGCAATGCACACACTTGGTTCAGTTTATATGTGGGAAGAACAGTACGAAAAGGCATTGACTGTTTTTACTCAGGCTTTGAAGGTTAATCCAGAGCAGCGGCATTGCTTGTATCGGCGGGCATATGCCTACGCCAGCCTCTTTCGCTACAAAGAGACTATCGCTGATTTAGACAAGTTGCTAAAGCTGGAACCAAAATACGATGGCGCGCGGAAGTTAAGAGCTAAATGCCTGGCATCTGTAGGTAATTTTCCTGCGGCAATCAGTGATTGCTCGGCTTTGCTGGCGGATGCACCGATGGGGGAAGAGGAGCGCTTGCAGCGGGCCCGACTGTATGTCAAAGCGAAGCAACCACTCAAGGCCATTGAAGACTACAGCTTTATGATTAAGCATTTCCCTGATGAATTTGAATCGTACACTGAGCGTGCTGATCTCTATTTCGCCCTTGGCCGCTATCGTGAAGCCGGCAATGATTACAATGCTTCTTTGATGCGGGGAACAGACCACGTAAAACACTGTCGAGAACAGCGTGACCTTTGTTTCAAAAAATTGGGCCGATAATCTCACACCCTTCTCACGGCAAATTGCCTATAACTTCATCCATCCCCCGCAGTTGGACGTTTGAGGTGCTTATGTCAAATTTACTAGAAGAAAATGCTGTTTCGGACCGTAAGCAACCGCTACCTTCGGTTGATTTGAATGGAAATAAGCTTAGTCAGCAGGCTATCGAACTTCTGACCACTGTTGCTGACTGCGACAAAGTTAGTAAAGCGCAGCTTTCTGAAGTTTATGCGCCTATTTTTAAAGATGCGAAAAACTATCCCTTGGCACCGGCCGCTAAGATGATGCTGGACGAATTTCAAATTGTTGATGCTAATAAAGATGGCGGCGTTGATGGTAAGGAGATTTTTCAGTATGTAGCGAAAAATGCAGAGCGATTGTCTCATGCTCCTCGGGTTAAGTCGGAGGATGAGCCTTGGTACATATCGTCTTATGAAGAGGCCAAGACTATGGTTAGTATTGCTGGAAATATCGTCAATAGTTTCACTTCCGCGCTTTCGCCTTACTCGTCTTTTTCTTCAAGTGTTAGCGCTCTACCAAGCGTTGGAGCAGTAGGAGGTTTCGGTGAGTTTGGAGGGTTCCTTCCGCTCGACAGGCCACATCTTGATGCGCTTCGTGGCGCTGACATTGCCTATCGGATGTTGACGAAAGAGCCCAAGGATGGTCATAAATAGTCACCCAGGTGAGCCTCGAGCAGCTGCATTATTCTAGCCGTGATATTGATTGAGGCAAAGCCAGCTGGCACCATTCACGACAATTGAAATAATAGAAGTGACTAAATCTGTTAGTACAGACCACTTCAAAATTGCTTTATTGGCTAGCTTGGGGCTCACTTTTTTTGCTACCAGATATTGAGCAATCATTTGCAAAATAGAACAGTGCCACACGCGGTCTACGTCTGGGTAAAGGCTGAATACTAATTCGAGAAGAGTTATGGCAAGCAGTACATAGCCACTCTTAATTGCTAGGGATTTTGCTTCAGTGGCAGTTAACTGCAGCACAGTCGTGGCAAAACTCTTGCCGCCAATGAAGGCTGCTGATACTACTGCTGCTACCCAGGCTAGGGCGAGGAGAATTACCGTGCCAAAGTCGCTTGGTATAGAAACTGCCATTTTTTTTGCTCCGCGCTTCAGAATTTCATGAGGTTTTGTCTAAATAGCCTGCATGGTAGCAATTGCTGAATTATGCCATTTTTCTCTTATTATTTCGAACGCCTCAAAGCTATTGTTGAGATGACGTCTTACCAACGAGAATTACTCCTGAAAGCCATCGCAGGGTTCAATTCTTAATGATATTGGTATGGTTGTGAGATGATAGTTGGCGCAGCTTATAAGATGGAAATTAGTCCGAAGTCATTGAGAAATCAGAGAGAGGGCTTGTTGTGTCGAAGTTATTGAAAGAGTTATTGCCAGTTGGCGTTACCTTGCTGGGAATGGGCTATCTTGCCCTCAATTGGACGGCGCTTCCAGAAGTTGTGCCTATTCACTTTGGGTTAATGGGTCAGCCTGATGGTTTCGCACCAAAGCCTGCTCTGGCGATGTTGCCTTTTCTCGCCCTCTTTCTTTATGTCAATTTGACCTTTGCCGAGAAGAGCAATCGCTTTAACATGCCCTGGAAAATCACTGACCAAAATCGTGAAGTGCTTTTTTCTATGGCCCGCAATTTGATGTTCACCTTAAAGTTGGAACTTTCTGCGCTCATTGCTTATTTGCAGATAGCGGTGGTTGAAACTGCGCTGAAGCATATGGATGGTCTCGGCCCTTGGTTTGCGCCAGTATTTCTTGGCTCGATATTTATCACCATTGGGCTCTTTTTTGTGCAGGGCACGAGAGTGGTGCGAGAGCAAGAACAGTTGTCTTAAGCCCCTTTCTAAGGTTCATGTTTGTTGTGAATTGATGACGCTGGGGTAGAAACAGCTTTGAACGTGATAGATTATTGTCCTGGCATTCCCCACCCGGAGAAATCTTCCGTTGATTCCTCATTGGCTGCGCCGTTCACAGCTGGCATTTAAAACCGCTCTATTAACTGCAACGATAGTTATGCTCGGCCCCAGCGCTTTTGCTATGAGCAAGCAAGAGCTTGAGGCCAGTTTGCCCGACAGTGGCACAGTAGATAAACTTGCCAAGTCAAAAGTTGGCATGCCCTTTATTGAAAGCCTCTCTTCTGCAGCGTCAAATTTGCATGATTATCAGTGCTTTTGTCAGCTCTTCACAGTCAAGCAGAACAAGTGGAAAGACTACGGTGGTGCCCTCGTATCATTTAAACAGCGGGAGCTTTTGCGGGCCGAAATCAAATCACTTGATTACCGCAACGGATCAGTCGTTGTTCGCCAAAGTGATGGTTCGTTGAAAGGCAAGGGCGGCGGTACTCTTAGTCTCGTCAAGATGACTTTGCAGCCTGATTCACGTACTTTGAGATTGCCCACTGGTTTTAGCCTCGCTAAGAGTGACTTTCTTTCGTTGTCGGCAGCGCTCAAGCAGCAGGTAGCTTCTGGTGCTGTGGCTACGGTTTCTCAGCCGGTTCGAATAGCTCCATTCAAAGAGCCTGTCATGATTTTATTGATGCGCGATAAGAACGGCGGAGAAGAGAGCGAAGTTGGTAGTTCATTTGTGCACGTTGTCTATTTGAACCCCAAGACTAAAATTCCAATTGCCTGGAACACTTATAAAGATGGGCAGCCTAATGCTTTTGTTTTCTTTGATCATCTCGATTTCAATAAGGGTTTGTCGGATAGTTTGTTCACTTTGTAATTTGTCTTTGTTTTAAGTCTGTGTCTGAGGATTGGTGGAATGTTTTCAGTGAAGTCTGTTGTTGATCAAGCCCCTGTATTGAGTTTTGCATTGAGTTTGACATTGACGGTGCAATTGTTGAGCAGTGCTAGTTTGCCAGCCCTGGCTAATGACGTTGATGCTGCTTTGAAGATAAGTCAGGCTACAGCAGCCAAGGCGGTGACAACTAAAGCGTCGACCGTAGGATTGCCGCTGAAGAAACCAGCAGGCAGTGACTCAAAGCAAGTCAGTGCTGAAGCCATGCTTAGTGATCTTCGCGATACAAGGCTTTCTCTCAATCAGCTTAAGCAGCAGGCTATCAATCTTTTTCTTGAAGCCACACGCATTACCATGACAGTTAACGACGCTCCCGTTGAGCAGAGCCCAACTGCAATTTCAATGCAGATGTTAGATGCTAACAAGAAGTATCAAGCTCCGCGCAAAGAATGGCTTGTGCTCTACGTCAATACTCTTGAGCCAATCGTGCACTTGCTCTGTGAAGACATCAAAGATGTCGATACGAATGGACACAGCGTTTCTAAGACTATTGAGGCCCGCGTAAATCCACTTTGGGATAAGTGGCGCGATGCTGTTCTCAGTATTAATAAGTCACTTGATGAAGTGCAAGGGGCGCTTCCGGTGGGTGATGATGAGGAGAGTGCTAACTCGAATACTGTCATCGCTAAGGCCGCTCTGAATATGTTTCAGAAGGCAGAAGAATTAGAGAAGGTGCGCTACCAGGCTGCTCTGATTTTGATTGAAGAGTATAAGAAAGACGGCGCTGCCAAGAGTACTTCTGCTGCTCCGGCCACAATCGTCAAATAGGCTTGGTTATCCTCAGCGGGGGGATAGCTTACGCGCGACTGCAATTCGCGCTATGGTACAGTCTGCCCCCAGTTGAGGATTTATGATGCAGAGACGGTTGGCCGCCAAGAGGCGCTCATCTACAGCCCAGAGCATGGTTGAATATGCCCTAGGAATCGGCTGTATTGCCGCACTTTGTGTCGTGGCCTTAGGTTCGCTGGGTCATATTAGCGGCCACATGATTTACAACGTGGAACAGGCCACCAATTACCAGGGCACAACTTCACAACATCCTGAAGAGACAATCAAGCTGGGCGCAACCCCCTGGGTGTTGAACTAGCTTGCATTACTTGTCCCAATTTCAAAGCGACGATTTGGTGCGTATGTGACACCATTGGTTTTGTTTCGCTTCTTTTTTCTTGGTCTTCTTCTCTCGGGTGACAGACATAAGTGGGCAAAACCGGCTATGCCTTGTCTCTCTCGTAGTTTAGGCTGAAAGTGTCAGGATGGGCTTGCGTGCGCGCGAGAGCCAGCCTGCCACTCAACCCCTGAAGCCAGAGAGCTAGCTTGTGAATCAGCGTTTGCTTACGTTATTAAATAAGCCAATGCCAGCCAATCTCCATTTGCGAGATTTGCTGCTGTTCTTGGTTGCGGCTGTTCTTACTTATTCAATTTTTGCCTATGCCCCGGCTATGACACTTTTGCAAGACAGTGCTAAGGCGCCGTCGAATAAGGCCTTTGTGGGAGTAATAAATGGTCAAGGAAAGTGGATAATTCCCCCGCGCTATCTACAAATAATCTATATGCCAAAGACTGACAACTTTTGGGTAAAGGTGCGCGAGTCGGATGTTTCTAACCCGTGGATGCCGGATTCTCTAGATTGGGCTGGTCGAAACACCGCCTGGAAATTGCTCGATCGCAAAGGGCGTGAATTGCTGTCGTATCTACCGTATTTGTCTGAGCCTGTTTGTGCTGAGATGACTGACTTTGGTGCCAGTATTCATCCTGATAAGCTAGTTGTGAAAAAGAACTGTGAGTACGGCTACTGTGAGCTAGATGGTCGGCCAATTACTGGCTGCAAATATTCGTTCATTTGTGATGTTGGTCATGGTAAGTGGCTGGCTTCTGAAACCAAGAAAGACCTCAGCGAGCAGCAAATGCCGATTGTTATGCTTGATCATAACGGCAAGAAGCTGCGCACTCTCGACTTAGATATCAATTATCGTTATTATGCTGGCAATGGTGTGTTGGAATGTTTTCGGCGAGGCCAAAGCGGATACGTCGACTATCGCGGTGAGTTCATACCCCTTGGTGTTAATGAGAATTCGCCTGGGCGGATGAGTGTTGTGGCTATCAACGGCCAACCGGTGATCTACAAGAATCTTGCCGACTATCCCAAGTCTTCATCTGAGCCTGTAAGGTGGGTTGATCTCAGGAAGAACCCCGGGATGTGCAACTATGTTTTTCAGGTTCCATTTATCGACGATAGAGCAGTTATGATATCTGGCGGTCACAGCGGCTTAGTCGACATCAACGGAAACTGGCTGCTTGAGCCGACATTTAATGGTTTGCTCTATTGCAATGAAGATACTTTGATCGCCCACAAGAAACAGCGAACCGCTGATGAAATTCAGTTGGAACGGTATGAACATTGTCGTTCTTTGACCGGATTCTAGCTGTAATTGAAACCTTCATAGTCAAAGGCTGATTTGATTGACTCTGCATCCCTCTCGCTTGCGCCCGTTGCGCGAACAATGTTGTACCAGCTTGAGTGAACTTGCTTTTGCATCTCTGAGATGATCGCTATTGCTTCAGCTTGGTCGAGCAAGAAGCGAGTGCACTGAGACAAGAGATTCTTTTGGTTAGCGAGGCGGCCGAGGTCGCCGCAGGTCATTGCTAGATCTCTACGCTCTATCGATATAGCAGGCGTTGGCGTCAGGTCATAGGCAGGAGACAGCTTCCATTTGTGATCCATGGCAATTAGCGCATGGTTACGAGGGTGATCGTCGAGGTTTGAAATTAAGGCATTGAAACACATGCGGCGAAAGAGTTCAGCGGCGTCTTTCTTTGGTTCCTCCACTACCCGGCGCAGTTCTTCGGATAGCAATATGTACGACCAGCGGTCTCGTTGCTGGGCTGAGTCTTGTGCCCTAAGCAAGGTCAGCGCGCTGATCATTCTTGCTCTTAGATAACCTGCAGACGTTTTCTCTCGATCGAAGCGCTGAACTAAAAGTACGTCTTGGCCAGCGACTGTTTCGATGCGACTTTTGGCCGTATTGATACCGCACTTTCTTGCTAGCTCAAGCATTGCTTGCTCAATTCTGGGGTTGTTCCATCGGTCGTCTGGCCTGTTGAATTTAGCTACCCATAAGCCGGTCTCGTCTTCCACAACGGCTTTAGGCCTGGCACCACCCATGGAGGTTCCTAGCAGCAGTAGCTCTTCTGTCTGTATTGCCTCGTGTCTGTATTTACCCAATGGTGCTGATTCACCGAGTTCAACTAGCTCATCTTGAATTAGTTTGTCGGCAAGCATTTGCAGAGTTTGTAGCGCAATCGTTTGATTGAATTTTTTTACTGGGGCTGGTGGCTGTTTGCCTAGTCCGAATCCGAGAGCGCCAGCTCGGTCGTCTGGTGAGTTCAATAGATAGTCAAGTTCACCAAGCTGCGAATTACCAGCGTGTCTTTCAATTAGACGTCGTCCCCAAAAATCGGGTCCGGCGTCGCGAATAGCACCAAATATGCCACCAAGGCGAGTTGTTTGATAAGTGTCTTTGCTGAGCTTGAGTTCGACGGGATCTATCTCTACAGCGTTAGTCTTCGATAGGTAGCTTGCTCCATAGACAAAGCGTCCAAGTGTGTTCCCTTGCCGATCTTCTGTCAATAGAATCCTTCCTGCGGTGACGCTATTAGTCTCCCCCGGAAGTGTTATGTAAACGAAGCATTCTGTTGCTTCTTCCTTAGAAGTCATTGTCGAGGCCTTTGCTCTTGCGCGCTCGGGTGCGCTGTCTTGTACTCTCAAGCATAAGGCCTTCGTTGTCGCTTGAAGGATCTCCGACTTCGTCAAGCTCAGAGAGTAGGTCATAGAGCCAGAGCAGGGCAGCGTAGACCACCATTCCAGTTGAGGGCTTGCCTTTCTCTGCATCCATTACCGCTCGTGGACCTGTGCCTATTCGTTCGGCAGCACTGGCGATTGTTATATTGCGGCGAATTCTAGCTGTGCGCAAGTTCTCACCCAGTCGCTTGAGTGATTGTTCGACTGGATATGGAGGGGCCTGTAGTAGTTTGTTTGTTCCGTTCATGTGCTATAAAAAGCATCCTAGGCTATTTAATGTGCTTTTAATAGCATATATGCTTTATGGCTTGTTGGCAAGCACACCTAGTCCAACCGCAAATTCTGGCGCACTTCCTCTGCTATGGCGGGCCCTTCGAGGCGGCGCATGTGCTCTAGGGTATCGTTGTGGCTGAGCAAATTGAGGCTGCCTTCCCAGCAGATGCGGTCATCGATGATGGCAATCTTCTGGTGAATCTTAGAGCGCTGCACCACAGTGACCCCAAGGCTTTGCAGTTGGCTTATCACAGCCTCTGCTTCTTGCACCATGTGGCGGGCATGATGCTCATCGACTGGTTTTGTGTATACCGTTAGTTTGATGCCTTGGGCTACCAGCTTGGCAAATTGGTCGGCAAAGTGAGAGTAGCGCTTCATGGTGAGAAACGGGCTAACAATCAAAGCCTGCTCTTTGCTCTCGTTTAGGTCGCTGCGAAAAGCGCTCCAGAAGTCTTTTTCGTTAAATACTGCTGATTTAGAGCCGCTCCTTAAAACCGGTCGTCTTGCTGCAATTATGGGAGTGCCTGAATCGTCCAGCGACCTTGCTGTGAAGCAGTCGTCTATTTGTTTGGCATTGAGAGTTAGAGCGTTGGCTGCTAGCTGATCAATAAATTGGCAAACAATACCGCCGCGATGATTGTCGACGAAATACTGCTTGTTCACCAGAAAGATGAAAACAGCTTTGGCTCTAGTTAAACCGACGTTGAGTAAAACTCGAGCGTCTGATTTTTCGCCAAGGCTGCTCATTTGTTCGCTGATAAAATCATCGAGCATAGATTTTCTGCTGCCCTTGCTGTCAACACAGTCAAAGATAATTGCTGATGACTCTGCTCCCTGAAAGCTGTGCACCGTGTTAACCAGGGCGCGTTCACCAAAGCCTGCTTCTTTGACGACCCGGGCTATTAGTTGGGCTTGGGGGCGGTAAGGTGTGGCCACTCCCAATGTTATTTCAGGATGCTCTTGTAAGAGACGTTTAGATAAATTGATAGCCAGTCCGGCTGAGTACAAGTTTACTCTGCTGCCGCTAGCTGGGATGATGCACCACTGATCGACCGCTGATGTGTCTACAATAATTATTCGACTGGTACCAAATACAGAGTCAGTCAGTCCTAGCTGTTTTGTGCTCTCGGCGTTTCTGAGGATGCCACCATAAAATAGTTTGCTCGATACAGCGGCGATTTCTGGGGCCATTCTATACTGGGTGTCAAGCAATGATACTAATTCACTATCATGTGCCTTGTCTACTGTGGCTATATCAAGTTCGTCAAATATGCTCTCTCTAAGCCATCTTTGAGCTGTTTTTGTCTTGGCTTTGGCGATGGGGGGAAGTTGGTTGAAATCACCAACCAGAGTGGCGGCGGCGCTGACTTTACCTAAGGCCCAGTATAAGTGCGGCATTGGCACC
Organism: uncultured bacterium; assembly: GCA_913063055.1. Lineage (GTDB taxonomy): Bacteria > Cyanobacteriota > Vampirovibrionia > Obscuribacterales > Obscuribacteraceae. Next base: position 2,619 of record CAJXZK010000077.1, on the reverse strand, counting down.
ATACTCGCTTCGTCAACAATGATAATGTCGAAGGTTTGCTCTGCTAGCAGGTTGCTGAGAAATACTTTGCTGAGAGTGGTGCCGATTACTTTTGCTTCTGCGATTACTTTTACTGCACCATTGTCGACTATTCTTTCGATTTCTTTGATGCGGCTATAGAAGGCGTTTAGCTTTGGTTGATTGGTATCAATGTAGTGGCCAACATCGTTTGGCGTCAGCCCAGTGTAGTCCATGAGCTGCTCTAGCTCTTGGTGGGCCTGCTCTAGCTTCGCTTCGTTGGCGGCGGTAAGATCGTGTGCTTCTTTTAGCTTGCCGGCAATTTCATCGATGAAGCGCTGACGAGTGGAGATGAAAATATTGAGGTCGCGAATGTGTGTTTCTTGGGTTGAGGCATCGATGCCCCGTAGCGCTATACTTAAGTCTCTGTGCGCTTGTTGTAGTTGAGCTTGGGCGTGGTGCACGTCAGAGAGCGCTTGTTGCTGACGCTGATGCAATGATTCTATTTGCTCGGGGCGTTGTATTTCTCGTTCTAATCGTCTGGCAGTATCGGCTGCTTTGTGCAGGGCCTGCCAATGCTTCATGGCTTCCTCTAGAGGCCGGGCCTGACTGGCAAGGCGTTCGCTTTCCTCCAGCAAATGGGCATTGCTGGCTGCCACCACTTTGTCGAGTATGACCAGGGGGAATTGCTCGGCAAAGTTGGGATTTTTAGGTAATCCAAGACGAATTATTTTGCCCTGGGCATAGGCAGTAGCGCTCAGTTGCTCGGCGATTGCTGCCATGGCCGCATCTACAGCGGCATTGGCGTGAGAAACAAGTAGCACCCGCCTGCCAGCGTTCAAGTGCGCTTCTACTGCTCTTGCTATGGTGCGGGTTTTGCCTGTGCCGGGGGGCCCCCAGATTACTGCTAGAGAAGAGCTAAATGACTTGTTTATGGCCGATGCTTGTGAGGTGTTCGGGGCATTATCGGCTTGGTATGAATAACTTGGTAGAGTGCCTACTCTTACCAGTGCTTTGGCGCTGCCTGTGAATACTTCTTCGGCAAACTTAAATTGAGCCGGATTTTTTGATTTTGCTTCTTTGAATTTACTTACTAGCCGCGCCAGAATGGTGGAGCGGTTGCTCGTGAGCAAAGCTGATTGAACTTGCTCTCCCAAGCTCTCTGCCACCGATGGCGCTACGGCAATCTGCACTTTTAGGCCATCGCTGGCGACCAAGGTGCAGTCGAGGGTCACTCCACCTATTTCGATCAGGGCCGGGGCGTCATCTTCGCCCTTGAACAGGCGACTGGCGCTGAAAGTATAGATGTAATAATTGCCAATCTGGCTAGTCAACTGACCGTCGAATATTCTTGTGGCAGTTATCTTTTTTTTCTTAAGCTCCTCGATTTCATCCTGAAGGGCCGCAATGAATTCGTCTATGCGGTTGGGCGTCAAGATTAGTACCTATTTCGCTTCTATTGTTACTGCTTGTCTGAGTATGCCACATGGTTACTCTCCTCCAACAGGTTAGGGCAAAATTAACAAAAGAGAAGTTCATTTTGCTGAACTTCTCTTCTGCGCTTTATTTTGGCTGACCTTGTCTCAGGCACAACTGTCTTTGGGGTCGTCGTCACGCCATTGGCAAGGCCCAGATTCTCGCCGGTTGGCGAAGAGTTGTTCTAGTGTCTTGCGTGCTCGACAAGCCACATATGGGTTTTCGTCATGGTTGAGAATTTTTAGTACGCCGATAGGAACAGTAGCATCTTCGGCGATACCATGACGCACCGTTGGGTCTGGGTCGTAGGCCAGCATGTAGGTGATATCGACTGGCGTTGATGGGTTTGTCGCCGCAGCCAGTCTCACCTCTGCATTGCCGTCATGGGCGAGCATTTCTAACACTTCTTTTGGCGTGCTCGTATTTTCGGCAACGCGAATTCTAATTCGGGCATTGATGTTGCGAGCAAGCTTTGCTAACTCGCGTGGTTCGGTCGCTGGATTGCTTGCTTTGAGATATTTTTCAATTTTATAAACAGTGTTCATTTAAACCACCTCCGCTCCTAAATGGGATGATTTTCTGATGTGTAATACGAAGATTTTGAGCACGTTATTAATTCAACTGAATTAAAGATCAACTCCTTTAAATCTGATGAATAGCGAATATGCGAGGACAAGCTGAAAATTTTTCGTTTCAGTTTCCAATTTTTTTTATAGCAAAAAACCGAAAACCTGACAAGTATTTTTAATCTTTCGCCTTGGTGACAATAACGAAGCTTTTGACTTTGTTGTCTCTATTAAATGAAATGACAATGTTGTCGAACACTTTGGTCTTCGCGCTATCGTCAGTAATTAAATACATCAGCTCTTCTTGCTTCTCACTGAAAGTGCCTTTGCCAAGTGCTTTTTCAACATCGGCCCTGGTCATTCCCAGTAAATTCGGAGCTGTCTTGGCGATAGTTGACCAGCGCTCAGCCGTGGTCTTGCCGGCAACAAAATTAGCCCAGCTTTTGTCACCAGCGGTTTTTGAATCTTTCGCCGCAGCTCCGTGAGTCAGTGAACAGTTAATTGAAACTACGGCAATGGTAGCAAGAGCAAAAATATAGTTTTTCATATGACCTACATAAGTTTTAAGAGTGAATTTCTG
>CAJXZK010000076.1 GCA_913063055.1 uncultured bacterium | reverse complement strand
ACCGAAAAGAGCACAGAATGAAAAAAGTCGTATCCTTGCTCAGTTTAATAAGCCTGGCAAATTACCACGCTGCCTTTGCCAGTGATGCTAGTGAAAAGCGACCTGTAAAGCCTCTACTGATGGCCAGCGGTAGCGGCAATATGTCGACCACGCAGCCAGATATCAGTTCCGGCCCTGGCTCGAATTTAGGGCCACCAGCTATCCTCAGCAGTCCCTATAACTCGGATGCCAGTCCCGGAGGAACCTTGAATGCCGACCCAATATTCTTATTGAATTCACAATTAAAGCAAGAGATACGACCCCGCAAGTGGAGCACCGATGCTAAAGCTGGCGAAACCGCTAACATTGATAGCGGCCCCGTTTTGAAATCGTCCATTATAGAAAACCATAAGGCACTGGGAATAGTTGATGCTCTAGACGAAGCACTGTTCAAGAGTCCTCGCGCTGCTGCAATTAGAGCTAATCTTGGAATCGCTCGCTCGAGCTTTGCTTATGCAACCGTCCAACGCAATTCATTCTTCTTCTTTGACCGAGGGCTCGTTGCTGAAGCGGTGCGCCGTATAGGCCCCACTTTTACCTGGACACCACCGTGGCAAACCGCATTTGATTTGCTGGTGGCAAAGCGACAAGTAGATCAAGCCAAGTTAGAAATTCTTCGCGATCTCTGGAGCCTTAGAGCTGATGTTCGAAAGGCCTATACCGATGCGGTCATAGCTCAAGAAATGGCGTTATGTACAGGTAAATTACAGACTCTAGCCGATCAAACTTTAATCATCAGTCAAAAAAGGTTCAATGCTGGAGCCAGACCGGAATACGATGTAATCAAGGCGCGGGTGGCACAGGAACAAGCTCAACTAGATTGGAATCAAGCCCGACAACAAGTCATTAAAACAAGGCAACACCTAAATCTACTGCTTGGGCGAGCTGTGAAGCAGCCGCTGGAGATTCCTTCGTTGATCTCAGCAGACAAGCTTGGTCCCCACGATCCAAAGAGAAATTACTTCCTGCCGGAGTTAAATGAACAGGTTGCAGACCTTGATGTATTCATAGAGCAAGCTAAAAAAAGTCGTTGGGATCTTACTGTTATTGGCGCTCAAATAAAGGTCAACAGAGCCAGTTTGCAAAATGCATATAGCAATATTATTCCTGTGCCGCAGTTGATTGTGGGCCAATCAGTCTCAGGAAACCAACCGGCAGGGCCAAAACTTAATGCCACATTTTTTACTGTCAACGCGGAGATGCCGTTCACAAACGTCCAGCAGGGCGAAATAGCAAAATGCAAGGCCACTGGTAAACAGCTTGACTGGCAGCTCGAAGCCACTAAGAACCAGGTCTATTGTGAAATATCAGACTCTTACAACGATCTACTCACCTATCGAGAACGCATCAAGCTTTATGAAGAGCATTTACTTGCCGACTCACAAGAGAGTGCCCGATTAGGAACCCGCGCCTACGAAACAGGCATGACCGATATCACTGGCGTAATACAGGCACAGCAAGCCAATTTTCAAATTCAACTTCAGTATCTTTCAGATGTTTCATCTTACCAACAATCGTTTATCAATCTTGAACAAGCCGTCGGCAGGCCACTTCAATAGGAACACAAAATATGATTTATCACAATCGCTTTTTCAATCGCATCATAACTTCGCTTTTACTTTTGCAGCTCATACTTCCATCCAGTGCTATTGCTTCGCCATTTACCTATTCCTTATTGGGTAGTACCGCGCAGACTTCATTGAAAACAACCATAGCCGTGAATAAGTTAGGTCCCCTGGCTGTACCTAGTGGTCAAATTGTTTTTGAAGGTAATGAGATCGAAGTGTTGGCTGTGCCCGAAGGGCTATTTGATCAAAGAACAATTCTATCTGGAGTGATGATTAGTTCTCAACCGATCCCAGAAACCGCTCCACAGGCTATTAGAGGGCTTGCCTACTTCTTTGGTGGTCCTTGGCTTAGCTATTTGAGCCTACCTCCTACATTCGAGGTTGTCTCGAAAACCGATGGGACAATTATTACGGGGCAAGTGGTTGGTGGTGATGAAAAGTCATTGAGCCTACACAAGACAAACGGCGATATTGTAGCCATAGAATTTGTACAGATTGCTAATATCGAGTCTCCGCGTGCATTCTCTTTCTTTCTTCCAGTCTTAAGAAATCAGGCCTCTACAAGTTCATTTCTTCAGGGTCAGACAGCTAGCATTCGTTTTACTAGCAGCAATGGAGGACAGAGACTGGTTGCTTCCAAAAGAATTGTGTCTCCCCTTCTAGGTGATGAACAAGGCATAAAGAAAAGCCAAATACTTTCATTCTTAGCAATGGACTTATTCTGGACAATTGCTCCAGCCATTGTCGCGCCGCTTGTAATTAACAACAAAAATAACCGGACTGCCTCTAGTACTTCATTCAAGGCTAACGCCACAAGTGGCTTACCGTAATTCTGAGGTGATTATTTCCATGATGAAACTGAATTTGCAATAGCAGACCTAGTTTTAAACGAAGATACATAAACCTAGCCCACAGGCTATTGGAGAAGTAAATGTTGAAATCTATTTCGCGTTATGCGATTCCCGAAGACCGCAGATTTTGGTCAGTAAATTGTGCCATTGTTTTTTACACTCTTGGTGTTCAGTTTGTGGACGCACACGCGTTCCCGTCTCAGAGGCTTCTTCAAACAAATGCCGCTTTGTTGACAAGTGCAATTGTTGGATTGCTACTTGTTCTTCGCACAAATAGTGCTTACGAGCGCTGGTGGGAAGCACGCAAATTGTTGGGAGTACTTGTGAATGATATTCGAAACCTTAGCATCAAGTGCAAAGAGTTTGCACAGCTTGATGAGACTGAAAGCGCTGTTGTTGGAGCACTGCTCGTTGAATTCGTTAGTGGATTGACTGTGCATCTGCGTTCCAACGCAACCAAAGAAAAACAGAGCGAAGGGCTACATCGAACGCCTATTAACGTAGCTCAACTAATCTATCGTCAAATCCACAAATTAAATCAGAGTGGTCGCCTTTCTGACATCGAAATGTTAATGCTTGACAATCACGCAAAAGGCCTGATGGATGCATACGGTGGTTGTGAGCGTATAAAGAAGTCGCCTCTTGTTGGTTCTTATAAACTTATGCTCTGGACTGGAACGGTTACATATTTTCTGATTCTTCCTTGGCTTCTTGTTCCAATAATCGACAACCTTACAATATTGCCAGTCACTGTCGCCGCTTATTTCGTTACTGCGCTTGAGTTTTTTGCTGAGGAGGTAGAAGAACCATTCGGACGAAACGCGAACGATTTACCCCTAGACGATATTTGCGAATCTGTTGCTGCTTCCGTGTCTTTCGTTCTTAGAGAATGCGATCTTGTTTCAGAGTGTAGGCCGTCCTCTATTACCTTGCCCCCAATCAAGAATGCTTCTTGATGGGGGCAGGTGGTTCAATTCAACTTTTCTTGTAATTTTCTTCAGTCACTCTCATCGTTATCGTTACCGTTGTTGCCCGATGGTGCAGCTACAGCTGGTATTGCAAGTGGAGCAGCTGAGGCCCCCATCTTGTGGCCCACATAGCCAGTCTTGAAACCGAGCAAAGCGCTGAGGCTGCCAGTTTCGACTTGCCTTCTGAAGCGGATGTCGACGGCCATGCCGTTGGTTCTGTAAGTTGGACGCAAATTCTTGCTACCAGGACCGACACTGTAAGTGTTGTAGGCGCTATTTGGGAAGCCGGATTTCTCCGCGAAGTCTGACTGGTCGGTAATGGCAGGAGGGAGACCGACAACCTTAGGGGAGGGCTTAGCCGCTCCGAACCCGTCACCGCCCAGGTCATGGCTGCCGGCCATGGCTACCTTGGCAAGGTCCATAGGTTCGCCAGCATGCATGCCGCCTTGATTTGCCCCAGGTTGATAGACCTGGTCACGGATGTAGAGGTCGTATTTGTCTAGCAACGTGACGGTGTTGTCGTTGCTTAGGCCGCCTGGCTTAAGAGTGCTAGGGAAAGTGAAAGGGCCAACCGTAAGTTTACCTATGGCACTTTTGGTCAACGCGTCGATATTTTCTGAGTACATCTGATTTTCACCAGCCACAGAGTAATTGGTTGGCGTCAGACCTGTGTGTGCATAGCTGACTAAGCCAGTTGCTGGATCAATCCGATAGATATGTATGTAACCACGTGGTATCGGACCCAAATTGTAGAGCTGGGTATCGCCGAGCACGGCTTCTGTAATCCAGTCGACCATATCAGGGCCGGTTGGCCGCCAGAAATTGTTGGCTGGGTCTTTGAGCATGGCTGTGGCCGAGGCTACATTGAGTTTTGTCCCAGCGCGTCGCCACCAGTCAGTAAGCGCTTTTCTAAAAACAGTACCTGAGTTGGTGTCTGATGTGTAGGGCCAGTTCATATCGTCGATTCTCGTGACTGGTTTACCCAGAGGATAATCACCGTTAACCGAGGTTTGATATGTACAATTGCCGTTTGAGTTAATTTGAGCATTGGTTAGCATGGTGCCTGGTCCAAGCATTTCAGGTGGCATACCGTCGGGGAAGCTGAAACTTAGTGCTCCAGGGGCAGGCTTGGGGTCTACAACGTTAGCTGGCTGAGCACAGGCAATAGCATGGATGTTATAGCCGTTGGGGTTTTGAGTATCGTTGACGTGTTGATCGGCTTCTGCCTTGACCACTGTGGCAACCTGGTAGGGAAGGCCAGACACTGTGACTGCCCACTGCTTTGGATCTATCAATTTTATAGAATCGCCAATACCGGCAAAAACAAAGCTTTCACCGTCGGTGGGGATATCCATATAAGACATGTAAAAGTTGTTCTGTTGCTGATTGGCAGGTACATCGGCTTTAGAGGCTGGGCTTGGTATTGGCGTATTGGTGACGCCGCCGTTGTTGATTCCACCTAGTGAAAGCTTGAGCGAGTTGGCAACATAATTAGATGAGCCTGTCATTCTAATTTGGTTAGAAGTGTAGGCAGTTTGAGCATCTCCGTAAACATCAATGTCTTTGCCATCAATACCTTTGGCTTTGTAGCCAGCGGCCATGGCCTTGTTTAGCTCTATGCCTAATTTTGTCTGTGCTGCTTTGGCATTGACAATGTCGGCTTTGATCATCTCTTTGAGAGCGTTGTCATTGAGCTCAGAGGCGATGATCAAATCAAGTCTCAAAGTGCCCAGTATGGTGTTAATTCCTCTGACTGGAACGTAATACTGGTCGGGAGCCAGGGTGACACTTCCAACCGGGGCAGAGTCAGAAAGTGAGACCCAGCCGTATTCGTCAGTATTGACAGCAATCATACTAAGGTCTCGAGCTGCCGCTAGAGCCGCCGCTTCAATGGCTGTTCGCTGTTCGCTGCTGCTACCTAAAAGCCTGACATAGCTCAAACTAAAGAACGCTAAAATTGCCACTATGGCTATGGTAATGGCTGTACCAAAGACCAGCATGCTGCCTGATTCTTGTCGCTGTCGCGACCTGATGTGCTTAGGCATAGATGAAGCCCCCCCAGGCTCAAAATTAATTAAATTAGATGGCTCTAATATCTTAATGTTAGTATTCCCGGCTTGCCCTGTCAATAAACGCGAAGGGGCGAGCCCACTTGAGCTCCAAGCGCTGGAAGAAAAAGATGAAGGCTGGCATCCCCATGCCAGCCTTCTCCCACAGCGTTTATTAGAATTGAGCTTCTAATCTATATATTTAGGTCTAGATAATTAGTTCTATATATTTAGGTCTAGACTGCGATAGGCTGAGTCATTGGTCCGATGTAAGCCACTGCAGCTTCGCTTTCGCGCACAGCATGACCACTAGCGCCCTGCCAACGAGTAGCAACGATGCCATCTTTATAGAGCTCTTGATGTGTGGCAAACAAAGTGCGCTTAGCTAACTCACCGCCAGCTTGCACAACCAATTGTTGCAGTGCTTTTTGAGCAAGATCATCTCGTGAAATAAGTAGAATGGAGTCAAGTTTTTCATTTTCGATGGCGCTGGTTAGTTTGCTTATGGCCTCAGGGTCTAAAGATAGATTGTTTACCAGCCCTAGTTTGGTTGAGCTATTGGCAGTATTGTTCAACTTAAAAGTGACCATGGCGTCAAGGCCGCATTCGCTTTTCTTGGGTTGCTTACAAGTTGTCCATTGAAACTGGCTGATTTGAGCATCTTTTTGCGCAACCAAGTAGAGCATACGCAAATTGGCTACTTCTAGATGGTGCCGTTGAAACTCATTGTCGAGCATAGCATCAGTGGCTTCAGGTGCTCCAGCAATGGTTCTGGCCATGGTTGAGAGCATGTATACCAGTGGCTTGGTCGGTGTTGTCCACCAAGGTAGTTTGCTGCCATGACGGTGGCAGAGCAAGTAATCGAGATAGAAGAGTTTGCGCAAGCGGTCTCTTATTAGAACCGGTTTTTCTTCGCCAGCAATAAACCAAGAAATATGCTTTTCCAGCAATACTTCATGCTCATCAACGAGCTTGAAAATCAGATGATCTCTGTCATTTAACTGTATTGCCATTTTGCCTAGATCCTCGGTATTTGGGGTGTGGGTGCTGGGGGTGATTGAAAAACTTTGCTTGTCTTACTTGTAGGTACCGGTCACATACTTGGTTAATTGGTCGGTTTGTTTGGCGTTGTGTACTCGGTATTTGCGTCTTAAGTTGTGGTCTGAATTCAGTAGACTGATATTCATCTTGCCTAGACTATTGGCCTGGTCTTTCACTTGTCTGAGCTGGTCATTTAGCTCTTCAATAGTTTGGGCCGGTTGTCTTGGTTTGATCATCTCCTCGTAAACCGATGCAGCGTCGTTGAACCAAGTAATTCGCAGGGTGCGGTATTCGTCTAAATCGGCTCTTCCAGCTGGGGCCTGTACTGCGCTGAGGGCTTTGGCTGTCTGGCGATAACGCTTCGCTACTGCGGCTGCCACCTGTGTCCAGCGTTGTACTCTTTCTTGCTCCTGGTTGAATGGCATATTGAGAATGATGCGTTCTGAATCGTTTGGTCGGCCACGAAAACTGACTTCGTCGAATTTTTCAAACCAGGTGAGCTCTGGGCTAGCGTCTGAATCCATTGCTCCAGCGCCTTTGCTTGTTACTCCATTAACTGCTTTGGGCGGTGGTCCTTGATAGTTGGTGTAACCTTTTGGGGGAACGCCGTTGGAGTTACCGCCGAAATATTCGTTTTTCGGTTGGGCATCGCCAGCTGAAGCTGATAGAGTAACCAGGGCCGCTGCTAGTGGTACGGCCAGTAATTTTTTGTTGTTTGTAGTTGTAGTTTTAGCTGTATTCATTTTGATTACCTAGTTTCCAGCGTTGCCGAGGGGTTGAACTGGAACTCCGCCGCGAGCTGCTCCGCCACCGTTAACGCCACCGCCAGGGGTGACTGGTAGGTTTGGTCTAGCGACGAAGGCGTCTTGCACCAGGCCTCCGCCAGGACGGTTAGCAGGTCTGGCTGTGTCTCTAGCATTGCCGCCGAAAGTATTCATTGTCACTATCTTCCAGATTGTGTAAGCGGCCATCAAGAAGAGCAGGCCAGATGCGGCACCAATCACTCGGTTGCCACCGTCTCTGCTGCCCATCACTACTGAGTAGGCGGCAATTGCCATGAAAACAGTTGATACCACTACACCGAGAATAACCAGATAGCGCGAGAAGGTTGCTACAGTGGGCAGTTGGTTGTCAAAACGATAGAGGCTGCCATTGCCAGCTTTAGGATAGCCAGCACCAGGGTTGTCGCCAGTGATCTTGTTGCGACCATCTACTTGACTGGTCTGAGGATAGGCCGCCAGGGCCTCTTGAATTTGAGCTATTTGATCTTTAGTAGCGGTGACATCAATTGATTGCTCACCAGAATTCATGTTGATGCCGAGGATGCCACCGATTCTGCTCGAGGCTTCGGCTGAAAGGCTATCTGGTCTGAGAGTTTGCACCATGCGATTGCCACGGCCAGTGGTGCTTTGCTCGTATATTCTTATTACAGTACGGTCTCTGCCAACGGCTGTTGAGTTATTGGTGCCTGGCGTAGAGTCAGCTGTACCGCTAGGAACGCTATAAGGGCCAGAGGTGTCGCCTGGGTTGACCGGGTCAGGAGTAGGGCCGTCACCAACAGGTGGAGGTACAGCACCGCCGAATTGAGCAGAGGCTGCTTCAGGGCTTAGAGTAGTGCAGGCAACAGCTAAAATAAGGCAGCTAGTCAATGCCTTCAAAGCTTGCAGAAAGTTCAGGCTGCGATTGCCATTACTTTTGTGCTCACTTGCTCTTGACCATGCGCCTATCATTTCTGTTGTTTCCTATACTTGCTCTGAGGTTAACTAGAATCTTCTTGATTGTTTGCTGGCGAGTTATCGCCTGCGCTTTCTAAATCTGAATTTGCTTTTGTTGATTTTTTGAAGTAGCCAGCTAGCTCTGTAAGCTTTTCAGTTTCGTTTTGAGTTTCGCCGTTTTTTGAATCTTGTGACTCTCTATTGATGGTGACTAGTTGTTGGGCTAGGGTTGAAAGTTCGCTTAGTGAAGGGAAGGCATTAAGGGTTGAGTGTGCTCCTAGTTCTCTTACAAGTACTTCGGATAGATAATTTGCTGCGGCTCCATTGCTCCGTTGAGCTTCTTTAGGCTGTTCTAGTGATTTAGGTACCGGTTTAGCGTCTAGAGGGCTAACTTCTTCTACTTCGTTGAGGGCTTGGGTGATGAAGGCGTCCATTATTGAATCGGTTGCAGAATCGGTTGCAGATTCAGGGGCGCTCTCTTCTATGTCATCAAACAACGGTTCCTGGGACATTTCAATACGTGGTTTCCCACCGTGTTTTCCGCTTGTGAGCGATGTAATGAGCGGTAAAGCTGGAGGTCTGGAAGCTGGAACGAAGTCACCAGCGGGGATTTCGAGCACTTTTTGCCCATCGGTTTCTTCCATTTGGTGCACTGCAGAGACTTGATATTTCTCTTCTAGAGTCTTCGTAGGATGCCCATTTGGTTGCACACAAGAGCGGTCTTCTATGGGTTCAAAGGAGTCAACTACTTTGCCCAGGGTAACTTCCATACCTAGGCCGCGAATTTCGCAGCACAGACCGTCAAACGCCGCGGTACGTCCCCCGGGAGTAATGGGATTGCCTTGGACCATGTCGGCATAAGACTGATGTCGGCCCTGGATGTCGTCGGCCTTGATGGTCATCATTTCGTGCAAGATATTGGCTGCACCATAGGCTTGAATAGCCCAGACTTCCATCTCACCCATACGCTGGCCACCATGGTTGGCCTTACCACCCACAGGCTGTTGGGTAACGGCGGCGTAAGGGCCACCCAGACCTGACCTGGCGTTGATTTTGTGCAGTACCAGTTGATTCAGTTTGAGCATATATTGACGGCCCACCAAAATTGGCCGGTCAAACGGTTCTCCGGTGCGGCCATCAGTCAATTTGACCTTGCCGTCTTCGCCCATCCATTCATAACCAGGTATCTGGCGTACTTCTTTGAGAGCATCGGTCACCAACCTGAAAGAAGCGTCAGGAGCAATAGACTCGTCAAATTGGTGAATGCGGTAGTAGCGGTTGAGAATGCTAGCGTAATAGCCCAATTGGGTGTCGAAGACCTGGCCTACGTTCATACGACTTGGTACACCCAGGGCGTTGAGACAAAGGTCAACGGGGGTGCCGTCTGGCATGTAGGGCATGTCGCAGTCGGGCACAATGATTGAAACGATGCCTTTGTTTCCGTGCCGACCAGCCAATTTGTCGCCTACCTCAACGGGGCACATGCGAGCGATTAAGACTTCAATTTCGCAGATAATGCCAGCTTTTAATTCTGGTGTTGTTTCAGGTGTGAAGATGCGTACGTCTATGACCCGGCCACCAGAGCCGTGAGGAACCCTCAAGCTGGTATCACCCATCTCTTCAGCAACTTTGCCAAAGATAGCTTGCAATAGCTCTTCTTCGGCCGATAGGGCCTTTGCTTCTTTTGGCGAAAGCTTAGAGACAAGAATATCGCCGGGGTTTACGTAGCAACCAATTTTGGCAATGCCGCGATCGTCAAGGTGCTCAAGGTCTTTGGCTGTGACGTTAGGTAGTTCTGGTGTGAGAATTTCTGGGCCGCGCAGGGTTTGGTGCACGCCGCAGGAGTGTTTCTCAATTTCAATGTGAGTCAGTTTCTGATCTTTTACCAGACCTTCTCTTACGACAATGGCGTCTTCAAAGTTATAGCCATTCCAGGGCATGAAGGCAATCAGTAAGTTGCGACCGAGAGCTAGCTCACCGGCATCAATGGCTGGTCCGTCAGCAATTATTTGACCAGTTTCGACTTTCTGTCCTACTTGTACTGAAGGGCGTTGGTCTAAAATTGTGTTTTGGTTGGTGCGGTCAAAGCGAGTGAGAGTATAGGTTCTGGTTTCACCAGAGCCTTGGGCCACGGTGATTTCATTGCCGGTTACTTTTGTGACGGTGCCGGCCCGGCGAGCAATGACCGAATGGCCGCTTGAGCGAGCGACAATGCGCTCCATGCCAGTGCCGACTCTAGGCCGCTCCGGCCTGATCAAGGGTAAAGTCTGCCGCATCATGCCACCACCCATGAGGGCGCGGTTGGCGTCGTCGTGTTCTAAAAAGGGAATGAGACCGGAACCGACTGATATAAATCCTTGGGGCGCAATACCAATCATGTCGACATCTTCAGGGCTTACTTCAATGAAGCTCTCTCCCCGCCTGGCCGCAACCATTGAACCGGAAATTTTACCGTCTACTACTTTTGTATCAGGTGGTGCCAGGGTGTAGCGTTTGTCATCAGCCGGTGTGAGGAACTGCACCTCATCTGATACCACCCCGTTAAAGACTTTTCGGTAGGGCACAGTCATAAAACCATCATCGTCAATGCGACAATAAGTGGCCATATATGAGACCATGCCGCAGTTCTTACCTTCTGGCGATTCAACTAAGCAAACCCGACCAATTTGCGATGGGTGAATATCCCGCATCTCTACTGGGGCGGCGTTGGGGTCGATACCACCAGGGCCAAATGAGGTAATTCTGCGCCGATGTGATAGCTCAGAAAGAGGGTTTTGTTGGTCGAGGTACTGCACTAGTGGATTGCCAACAAAATATTTATTGAGGGCATTAGAGAACGGTCTGATATCGAGAAGCTCATTGGGCGAGCCTATCTCTTCATCTTCGTTCATTTCTAAACGGGTGCGAATTGATCGGGTCATCTGGCCAAGAGCCGGTCTGACAGCTTTCGTTAGAGTCTCGCCAACACCACGCAAGTGACGATTCTCTAAGCTGTCGATTTGATCGGTGCGGCCCATATCTAAGGGCAGTCCTAGTAAATATTCGACCGCTGCTAAAATGTCATCGCCACTTAATTGATGTGACTGTTCTTCAATGCCAAGCTTAGCGTTGACGCGTTTGCGACCAAGTTTTCCGAGGGAATAACGGCGTCTATCGGTTAACTCTTTCAAGGCGGTGGCGCCACCAGAGGAGCCACCACCGCCATCGGGCTTCCAGGAGCGACCAACCACGGCTAAAGCTTCTGTTTGAGTAAGAGGCTTGAAATCAATGCGGTTGCGCTCAAGTAGGCTGCCAATGCGTTTTTGCAGGTCTTGGGCGTCAACGCCTAAAGCTGCAAGTACTGTTGTCGCTGCTACCCAGCTACGCTTTGGTAGCTTGATGCGGCATTTCGCTCTGCTGGTTTTGCCGCCACTGGCGTCTAATTCTAGTTCAAAGGCAATTGGTGCACCCATTTCAGCGAGCATGAGAGCCTTGTAGCTGGTCTGACCAGCTTGGCTAAAATAGATACCAGGGGCACGGACAAGCTGGCCCAAAACCACACGCTCGGAGCCGTTGATAACAAATGTGCCACGATCAGTAATTACTGGTACATCGGTGACATAAGCTGTTGATTTACGCAGCTCGCCAGTTAAAGTATCGCGCAACCACACTTCCATCATCATGCGCTTTGAGTGCGTCATGTTTGATTTGCGGGCTTGCTCCGGAGAAGTCGGGTAGCCTGAGTCAGGTGCATAGTCTTCAAAGCGCCAATGCACTTTGCCGTCTGGTCCTAAAAATGTCAGTTCAAATCGCGCTGAGTATTCACTGGCTACTGGCGATATTTCGGCAAAGAGATTGCCGATGGTCTCTTCTAGAAAACGGCGGTATGAGCGCCTCGGAAATTCGGCTAAGTCTGGTGCTTGAAAATAAAAGCTCATTGGCCCGCTCCCCCGACTGGAGAAGCAACTGGTTCTGTCGTCATTGAGCGTTTGTGGATATTGAGGGCACGAGCAAGATCGGCAGAAAATACTTTGTTACTAGGATTTAGAGCACTGGCAATACGTAGCTCTGAAACCGATTCTGCCAGTTGGCCAGAGTTGAGTAAGGTGAGGCCAAGTCGATGGTGGATGTCGGCATTTTGGAGATTATTATTCAATGCTTCTTTCAGTAGATTAGCGGCACCTTGAAAATCACGACGCATCTCCATTTCATCACAAGCTTTTAGAGTTGCTTGGGTTTGGCTATCTTTATTCTGACTCTGGCTTTGTCTAGGCTCTGGTCTTGTTTCACTCTGGCTTGCCGCCGAGTTTTCGAGGCGCTGAACGCTAGAGTTAGGATTTTGCATCAAATTGCCTCCCATGGATGATTGAGAGTCATCATGGGTGCGGAAGCTGCCTGTGAATGGTGTATTCGTATTAGCATTCTGGCCTGCGCTGGCCGGGCTTGCGCTTCCAGTTCCGGTTCCGGTTCCAGTTCCTTCATAGAGTGCTTTGGGGCGTTTTGTCTCCGCGGCATTATTTTGGCTTTGGGGCTGGGGAGAATTATTTGTCCCAGAACTATTACTGCGATTTTGCAGGTCGCGCATTCGCGCTGCCGCTTCTTGGTTGTTTTGTGGATCAATCAAGACTGAGGTGTGATAAGCCCTAAGGGCACCTTGAATGTCACCACCGCTCTCTAGTGCTTCGCCCATCAAAAATTGATAGCGAGCATTTCTTGGCTCGACATTTACGGCTTGACTGATTTCAGAAAGTGCATCTTTGGCTAGGCCCTGGCTGATAAATACTTCGGCTGCGGCGCGATGTTTCTCTGCTGTGGTGTGTTTCATGGCCCGGGCCAGGCTCTCTCGCCCTGGAGCCAATCTGGCATTGCCGGGGTCAAGTTGTTCCACTTGCAAATATTCTCCCGCCGCCGACTGGTAATCACCGGTCAGTTGGAAGGCTCCTGCCAGACCCAGATGGTTTTCAGCAAGCTCTGGATTCATTGAAACTTGCTTGCGCCAGATATCTATTAAAGCAAGGCCAGCGGCATTGTCTTTGGCGTCAAGAATTACGGCTTTGCGCAGCGAGGCCGCCGCTGAAGTGTAATCTTTTTGCATCATATAAATGAGGCCGAGCTGCCGATGGGCTGGCCCATAATTAGTGTCTTTTACTACCGCTTGACGGTACCAATTGAGAGCGTTTGTGGCTTGGCCATAGCGCATCGACATGTCACCCATCTTGACGTAGGTGCGTGCTCCTGGGTCGAGTTGCATGGCTTGTTGATATTCGATCATGGCACCATCAAGGTCGCCAGAAGCAGCTAACTGGTCGCCAATGCCTAAGCGGTTTTCAGCGAGAGTAGGGTCTAAGCCGGCTCTTTGAATCGCTTCACTCAATAATTTTGCCGCCATGGCATTGTCGTGAGCTGCTGTCAAAGCTTTGCGGAAGAGGTGGGCTGCCCCACTGTAGTCTTTTTGAGCTAAGCGCACCTGACCGTAGCCGACTCTGGCCGCCGATAGGTTTGTGCGGAATTGCTTGTTGCTAGGATCGAGCTTGCAAGCCAATTCGTGCTGAGCAATTGCTTCGTTCCAGCGACCAGCTCGACCTAAGGCATAGCCATGATTGTTTGCATCTATGGCATTCTGCAGCACTTGTTTAGAGGCATTAACTTGGGCTTGTTCCGCCCGTTTAGCTGCTTCTGCTTGTTTCTTTTGCTCTTCAATGGCTTTGAGGGCCTTGGCTGCTTCTTCTTCTTTTCTGCGCTTTTCTTCCTCGCGATAATCTAGCTTGCGACCGGCCCACTGTGATGGTGGCAGGGCTTCGCGCTCGGCTGGCTGGGAGAAATCGCGGGTTGGTCGGTTCCAGTTATTTTGATTGTCGGCGTTAGCTTGACCCCGGTGTGGCAGGGGGGAAGCATTCATCTTTGTCGCCTTAGCCGACTGACAAGTTGAGAAGACAAGCGACAATACAAGGCTAGTTGCAATAGCTATATGAAAGTACTTCTTCTCGATTTTAATTCCTGTGCTTGTCATTACTTCTTTTGAAAACTAAGAAAATGTGGCTCTGTGGCCTTTTGTTTGATTGATTATGAGGTCAGCTTAACCATTTCAAGAGGAGCCTGCTACTGGGATTTTTCCCATGCTTCTCGTAAGATTCCCCTAAATACAGCTGTTTTAGCTAGCGCTAAGCAATATTTTTACCCTATTGTTAGTTTATCTCCCAAATTGATTGCCTGGCTATGACAAGAGCCTATTTATCTGGAGAAATTTGTTTGCCAGGAGAAGTTGTTTAAGCCGGCGGGTATATGTTGGTGCTATGCATTGATGCTGCTTAGAGCTCCTTTTTTGTCTGATAATGCTGCTTTTCATCAGGCAAAATTTTCGCAGGTGGTTGTGGAGTGAATGGCTGCCCAGCTGCAAGTGCCCAGCCGAACGGCGCTTCGGGACATGAGTAAACGATTAGGTCGCAACAAATATAGGGTATATAAAGAAGTTACTGGCTCGGTGGTGACAGAACTGCCCACACTGTTACAATAAATTCGGTTCCAAACTCAGATATTGCTAGCCACTGAGTTTCTAATCGCAGACGGATAGACGGGAGACACTCTTGGATTCAAGTCAAAGACCATCAATTTTTCGACCTCGAACAGTTCTCTGTGAGAGGCACGAACTGATTCGCTTTGGTCTCAAGCGTGTTGTTTCTGAAGTTGTTGAGATCGTGGGCGAAGCTGCCGATGGTATGGCTGCTACTGAGATGGTCCGTCGCCTTAGACCAGATTTTGTCATTCTTGATGTTGATCTTGATGTGCTCAACGGTGTTGAAGTATGCCGCCGGGTTAGCACCGAATTGCCTAACTCAAATGTTTTGGTTTTGACCGATTCTTATCATGCCACTAAGTATCACAACCAGTTGATGCGCGCTGGCGCTCGTGGCTTCTGCTTGAAGAGTTCTGGTCCTAGAACATTATTCGAAGCTATCGAACAGGTTACTCGTGGTTTGCCTTACTGCGATCCTAAAATTACGCAGCTGGTTAAGCAGGCTCCGGCAACCAATATGCCGAACTCAAATCTCACCGATAGGGAAATTGAGGTTCTTATTCGCCTTGACCTGCGCAATAAAGAAATCGCCGAAGAGTTAGACATGAAGCTTCGTACTGTTGAAAAACACATCGAATGTATTCTTGCTAAGTTGAAAGTTCCAACTCGCACTGCCGCAGCCCTAAAAGCTGTTCAACTGGGTTATGTTTTACTACCGAAGATGCCTGGTCGTGACCCTGTTACAGGTGTGTCGCACGAGCAGACTGTGGCCGAGTTACAAGCTGAATTGGCCATTGCCAATGAGCACCTGAAAGCACTCCTGCGCCAGAACGAAATGCTGAAAGAAGCTCTGCAAGACAAGATGAAGAATCCTCATCCACCCCAATCTTTCTAGTAGATTTGGCAATGACTATTTCGCTTAGTCGTTCTTTGCTGTTGTTATTTTTGACTTTATTGTTTAGCTTTGCCGCTTTTGCTAGTGATAGCAATGCTGCTGATAAAGCCAAAATTGCAAAACCTAAAATTGCTACGCCGGCACCGACATTCGCCATTGGCTCAAAGTTCTCCCGCACACTACAGACAGTCACCGGAATCAACTTTCTTACCGAAGTAGTAGCCAATCAAACTAGCAAAATCATTTTGCAGCGCAAGCTTGGTGGCAAAGTCAGAGTCAAAATTAAGACATACAGTCTTACCGATTTGATTGCCGGAAAGGTAAAAGCTGTGGCGGTTGACGTTGACCAAGCAAAACTTAAAGGCGTTGGCTTGGGGGATTTGTCGGTGGCGTCGCAAAATCCTATCTGGTTCAATTATCGAAAAAAGAATGGTGCCATAGGGCTGAAAGCGCCGACTATGCTATTTATGCGGGCCGAACTAAGTCAGGAGCAGATTGCGGAGGCCTTAAAGACCCCGCGTTTAGTCGCTTCGATGAGTGGTCTCAAGCTTGATTTACCTGGGCTAGGTGAACAGCAGCTAGAAGTGATGCAGCCCGCTGTGCAGATTGTTGATGACCAGATTAAGCTTGAAGCTACCTTAGTAACTAAAGGAGCCAGCATAGAGACTGGGGTGCCGATCAAGATATCGGCTCGGCCAAAGCTTGTTGGAGATAGCAAAATTATGCTGGAAGACCTGCAAGTAGAGGGCCCAGATATCATTGAGCCAGATAAGTTTGCTCAATTTGCTCAAGATTTACTTAACCCGCTTATAGATTTTGCTCGCATGGACAGACGCGATCACGCTTTTCGCTTAGCTGATTTAAAAGTTGGTGGTGGTGGCGTCGCTGGTGATGGTAAACTGCTGCTGGTACCAAAAGCAGTGGCTGGAGACGGGCATTGAACCTACTAAAAAATAGACTCAAAGCATTTGTGGTAGTTTTTTTCATTGCGCCATTGCTGTGCAGTTGTGCTGGTAATCGCACAATCTTGAGTGAAGAGCGAAAGCATAGCAAATCGGTGACAGGCTCAATCGCTAAAAATGCGGTTCCCGTGCGCGATGCTCTTTTGATTTGGTTCGTCAAAAATGATGGCGACAAAATTACCTACGAACCTGTGGCCCGCTCTTATCAGCCTGGCTCTGGTAGTGAAGAGCAGACGCCCAGTATGAAAGCTATAGAAGCGGCGGTAAGTGAGCTTGTGAAAGGGCCAAGCGCTGATGAGGAAGCCTCGGGCTTTGGCAGCGAAGTGCCGAGAGGCACTGTGCTGATATCGGTGGGGCCGACAAAAGACCACAGCGGAATCGTCTTGAATTTGTCAAAACGCTTTCTCTCTGGGAGCGGAGCCGAGTCTTTTAGCCTCCGGTTAGAGCAGCTCAAGCGCACGGTCAACGAAATCGCCAGTCATGACAGCCCGCCAAAAGCAGTTTTCCTTAATGTTGAAGGAGAGAGGCTGTCGCAGGCCACTGGCGACGGCATTGATGTCGCTCAGCCAATAAACCAGTAATATAGATAGAGAAGGCTTTAACTATTTCCTGTTAAGGGACCTTACGATTATATTGAGAGGAGCGGCAAGGACTCTCAATGGTGTGGTATCTTTTGCCTTATTCTAAAAATTCAGGGTGTCATCATGAAGGAAGGAATTCATCCCAAGTATTCAGAAGTGATCGCGACTTGTGTCTGCGGTGCTGCTGTCAAACTGGGTTCCACAAAGAACGCAATCCGCGTTGAAATCTGTAGCGCCTGCCATCCCTTCTATACAGGTCAACAAAAAATCGTTGACACAGAAGGTCGGGTAGATCGCTTTGTCAAGCGTTACAAGCTAGACAAAGACAAGGCTGCCATCGCTCCTTAGGCCTTAGGCTTAGTCCTAAACTTAGGGTTGTGCAGAGAAAATTTGTTAAACGACTTGGCAGTTTTAGATTGCCAGGTCGTTTTGCATGTAAATTTCTATTAACAGGCAGAGTGCAGATTACAAATAATCATGAAAAGAAAGCTGACCGGCAAAGATAGGTTAATCGTCGCTCTTGATGTTTCATCAGAAGCTGAGGCCCGTGCCTTAATCGAAGAGTTGCGTGATGAAGTAGGGGTCTTCAAATGTGGTTTGGAGCTATTCACCTCTTGCGGCACATCTCTCTTTGCCCTGGCGCGTGAGTATCGGGTCAAGCTTTTCTTCGATGCTAAGTTTCACGATATTCCCAATACCGTGGCCCAGGCTTGCCGCGCTGCCGTTAGTCAGTCTGTTGATATTTTCAATCTCCATGCCACCGGCGGCAGCGCCATGATGGAAGCGGCGGCTAAAGCCACTGCTGACGCCTATCAAGAGTTGCTCAAGGTTGAGCCTACAGCCAGCAAGCCGGCTTTGATAGCGGTGACAATTTTGACCAGCATGACGGCGCAAACATTGAGCGATGAATTAAACGTCGGTCTTCCCTTAGAGAAGATGGTGCCTTATTTAGCTCAGCTTGCTCAGAAGAGCAAGCTTGATGGTGTCGTGGCTTCGGCCCAAGAGGCTAGTGCCATCCGTGAGAGCTGCGGTGACGATTTCCTTATCATCACTCCAGGAATTAGACCCAGTTGGGCTGAGGCTAACGATCAGGCCCGCATCGTTACTCCTCGTGATGCCATTGCCCGTGGTGCCGACTATATTGTCGTTGGCCGTCCCATTGTTAAAGCGCCAGACCGCGTAGCTGCTGCTCGGAAAATCGTCGAAGAACTAAGTTAAGCTCTGCTCTGTTCTGCTTCGCCTTTAAGGCTGTCGTTGTCGCTTAGGGTTACGGCTGCACTGCTTTTGGCTTCTGCTAATTCGTCTGCTTTGCCGCGGCCAAACAGGGAGAGAAACGAGCTGAGAGGGCTGTTATTGCTTTCACTGCCTTGATGATAGAGATAGGCAATTGGATCGGATAGGTCTTCAGCATTGCTGTAGCGCGCTAGCATGCCTCTGCTCGCCGCTGAAATGGCCCCGGTTTCTTCGGAGACGACAATACAGAGGCCGTCATAGGTTTCAGATAGGCCAATGGCCGCTCTGTGCCTGGTGCCGTATTTATATGAGAGTTTAGGATTGTCAGTCATCGGCAAAATCACACCG
Source organism: uncultured bacterium (assembly GCA_913063055.1). Classification (GTDB taxonomy): domain Bacteria; phylum Cyanobacteriota; class Vampirovibrionia; order Obscuribacterales; family Obscuribacteraceae. Next base: position 3,783 of record CAJXZK010000076.1, on the reverse strand, counting down.
GCAGCCACAATTTTTGCTTTACGAATGACCACTGCCCCGTCATGTAGAGGTGATTTAGGAAAGAAGAGAGTGAGCAGAAGTGTCGCTGAAATGTCCGCATTGACAGGCGTTCCAGGGCTGAGGTAATCACGTTCGCCTTCGGGGGGTTCAATGACAATCAAGGCCCCTGTTTTAGTGCGCGAAAGTTCTTTGACAGCTTGAATAATCTGTTTTATATCGCTAGCCGTGCGGGCGGCATCGGTATGAGCTAAAGAAAGATCAAATTTGAATGTTTGCACGCGACCAAGGTAGCCGAGGCCCCGTCTAATTTCTGGTTGGAAGACCATGACTAGAGCCAGTGCCGCTGCCGGAATTATGTGATGCAAAATTGATGTGATGAGAGTAAGTTGCAGCCACCATGAGGCGAAGCTGATGGCCGTGAGAACGAGCATGCCTTTGACCAGCCGCTCTGCATGGGTTCCAGCAATTCTGCGCCAGAGCCAGAGCACTGCATAGCAAATGATTAGAACCTGAAACAAGGTTTTGCCCCAGACCAGCAAATCGATTTGATCGAAGAAGTTGCTAAAGTCAGGCATTAACTCTTCCCTCGAATCTTTTGTTTAGCCTAGCCAACCTATTTTAGCCAACCTATTTTAGCCAACCTATTTTAACCAACTGGGAATACGGTCGTGGCTGACTAAATCTCTACAAGTCTCGCGCTCAATAATGACTTCAGCGTGGCCGTCTTTTACAAGGACGCAGGCCGGTCTACCGGTGCGGTTATAGTTAGAGGACATGCTGTAGTTATAGGCACCCGTGGCAAAAATAGCGATTAAATCACCATCGCGTGCATCTAATTTAGCTTCCTCTACGATTATATCCCCAGACTCACAATAGCGTCCGACTATAGACCAGTTTTTGCTCTCAGCTTCTGGCTTCATGCGGTTAGCCACAGCGGCAGTATATTGCGCCTGATAGGTTATTGGTCGAGGATTGTCGGCCATGCCGCCATCAACTGCTAAGTAGTTAGTACCACCGGGGAGCTGCTTGAGGTGGCCAGTGCTATATAGTGTCACGCCAGCGCTGCCGACAATGGCTCGACCGGGCTCCACCGATAGTTCCGGCAGTGGCAGGTTGCGACTGCTAAAGGCGCTCTTAACTCGCTCGCTAAGAACTCGCGCCCAATGCTGCATCGAAAGTGGTTTGTCAGCCGCTGTGTAGGCGATTCCAAGGCCTCCGCCAACATCGAGGTGGGGCAAGGTCAGATTGAATTTTTTCTGGATATTGAGATATAGATCAGCGAATAAATCCACACTTTCAAGATAGGGAGCCAGATCCATTGCTTGGCTGCCAATGTGGGCATGCAGACCGATAAGCCTTACTTGCGATTGGCTTAAAATGAGCTTGATAGCGGCGTCTAGCTCGTCTAGGGGAATGCCGAATTTGCTGGTATCGTGGCCAGTTTTTATGTGGTCATGGGTATCCAGCTCAATGCCTGGAATGATGCGCAGCAGGATGTCGACACTCTTTTGCTGCTCTTTGGCTAGTTTGACTAGCGCCTCAAGTTCGCTTTGACTATCAACTACAATTTTGACCCCTGACTCGAGGGCCATGGCTAGCTCTTTTGCACTTTTGTTATTGCCATGGAAGAAAATGCGATCAGTAGGAAAATTGGCCTCAAGGGCCGTATAGAGCTCACCGTCTGAGACCACGTCAAGGCCGAAACCGGCTTTGTCAATCAGCCTGACCATCGCTAAGCAGAGAAATGCTTTGCCAGCGTAACAGGGCAGAGCGTGGGGGTAAGCCTCTAAGCCTTCCTTTACCGCCGCTGCTGACTGCATAATTGAGTCTTCGCACATTACCCAAAGAGGGCTACCAAATTCTTCCACCAGCTTACTGGTATCGATTCCGCCCAGGCAAAGGTGATTTTGGTCATTGATCGTGGCCGAGGTCGGCATGATCGATTGGTTCGGGCTTTCAATTTGGTTTGAGATCATCTTAAGTGCTTAGCTTCCGCCTATTTTGTTGCCCCGGGCGCTTTTCCATGGATTGCCGCCTTTACTTGGGCTGTGACTTTGAACTTGATTTTGTTTTGCCGCCCATTCTTCTTCGCGCTCTATGTGCGAGAAAGAATTGCTCAGGCTATCTTTGTGTTTCTGTTCTATTTTACTCAACTCTGAATAATCGAGGCTAAGAGAGGCGTATTGCTTACCGTTTGTAAGTTGCTCTTCTAAACCTGTAAGGGAGAATGTTAACGGTTTCAATTCCCAGATATTGCACAGTCTTAGTTTCGATGCCGAAATACTAGCACCATATACTTCGTGCAAGAGGGCCTTGGCTCCTTCAATAGAGGGCTCGAGCCAACCTTCTTTGTAAGAGAAAATACCATGTACTTTACCCTTGAAAGTATAAATAATGGCTTTGGCTCCGTCACCTTCGTTGATGATAATAGTGCCAGGTGCGTTGCTCTCAAGTAGATGATCGAGAGAATATTCAAGGACGTCGTTGGCGGTCATCATGCATTGTGGATCGTAAAGTTCGCCGTGGAAAATTGAAGATGCCGCAATGGCCGTTTTGTCATCGATTTTGTAGGTGTCGACAATTACGTCGCTTGATAACATTTGCAATTTGGCTTGGCTAAAGGCTTCTTGACCAAGCAATTGTGTTTCGTTATCGTCGCGACCATAAACACAGGCTAGAACTCGACCGCGGAATACAAGGGCAGCGGCTCTGGCCTTCTGGCTAGGCGAAATCATGCGAATGACGCAGGTCTCTTCGCGTCCTTCAATGGCTACTAATAAGTTATGAAATTTCACCTGACTTGAGAGGTCGATGGCGCATGGCTTGTCGTCTTTTGGTTGGGGGAAGAGGCCGACCGCTCTTTTGTTTAGACCTTTTTGATTGCTGGCGGTGTTTTGCAGCATTTGGGCTTGTTCAAGATGCGACCGTTTTTCTTTCCAAAAAGACATTTTCTATCCCTCAACAAGTGCTACAGCAGTTTTTTACTCTGGGCTAGTTGGCAATCTTAGAGCACTAGTCTAGCCCATAGTAAAACCAATATGGCCATATTGCTTTGACTATAGGCTCGCTTTTATTAGGGCGAGAATTGAACTGCATTATTTAAGTGAGAGCTTTTTCATTGAAAGCGGCCGAAGGCTTCGGCAATATGTAAAACTTTGGCCTGTTTCCGCAGCATAGCAAGGTCTCCAGCCACAAGCAGGGTGAGCAGTTGGCTGCGACTAAGGTGATAGTCAACTAGCAGTACATCGAACTGCAATATTCTTCGTTTCGGCCCAATCTTGCCGCGGTTTAGATCGACGAAATGAAAAGCCGTATTGATAATTTTGCGCTGCTTGCGAGGGTCAACTGCCATTTGACCGGTATGGTCTTCAAGGGCTTGCCCTGCCATCCTGGTCTTTACCTCGGCAAAGACCAGTGACTGGTTGTCTTTGCTGGCAATGAGGTCAATTTCACCCACTCGGTGGGCCCGGAAATTGCGAGCCCACAGCTCAAAGCCCATTTCAAGCAGATAGTCGCCGGCAATTTGTTCACCAAGGTTGCCTAGAGTTTGTCTCCACTTCTTAGTATTAGCTGTCAGGTCCATCGCATTACCCCCTGCAAAAGCTATAATTTGGTCCTTAATCTATAAACGCTCAAGCTCACAAAGAAGTTCAAAAATGCTAGATCTAAAATTTGTCAGAGAAAATCCAGACCTTGTTGAAGCTGCCCTGGCCAGACGCCACGGAGATTACTCAATCAAGGAACTAGTAGAAATTGACCAAAAATTGCGCAAAGTTCAAGGCG
>CAJXZK010000075.1 GCA_913063055.1 uncultured bacterium | reverse complement strand
CCTTGAAAGCTGGTTGGGCGCCGCAAAAGAGCCCGGACGCGGGAAGACAGCTCTTTCAGCTCAAAGGGCTTGGTTAAATAATCGTCGGCGCCTGAATCTAGCCCGGCCGATTTGTCGTCGACATGCTGGCGAGCGGTCAACATTAAAATTGGGGTCAGGCCTTTTTTCGCCCTGAATTTTTGACAGACTTCCAGTCCGCTAATTCCCGGTAGGTTCCAGTCGAGAATGAGGCAATCAAAGTGATAGACGGCCAAGAGTTCCAAGGCTGACTCGCCACTGGCCGCGATTTCAACGGTGTGGTGTTCAGACGCTAGCAGCTGAGCGATCAAAATTGAAAAGTCAGGCTCGTCTTCAACTAATAGGATTTTGGCCATTGTGGCGTGTCAGGTCCTTTCAGTAAAAAGCTGCCTGGGCTTACTATGCCCGTCTTTCTGCCGGATTTAACGTTTTCACTTCTGGGTACATTGGTGAATATATAGATAGAGTATAGAAGCATGGGAGCTTCCCCATTGCTGTCGACCTGCTGAAAACGTAATCTTTAGCAGTAAATTGTAGACTTTCACACAGTCGAAAGCGCTATCCCACAAACGGTATGCCTGAAAATCCTGAAACTCTAAATTCAAAGTTTGACAAAGCTGGGGCCGGCGACGGTTCCTTGGCGTCTCTAAACAAGCAAATTGATATGCATCAACAGGCTGCCGACAATAAGTCGGTGCTCGACAAGTTGGTGCATTTTGTCTATGACAAAGATGCTCAGTCGCTTGAGCAGCTTAAACAATTAAAGGTGCAAGCTGAAGCACAAGCTGTAAAGGGTGTGCTGCCCACTGGCAGTAGTTTGCGCGACGAAATTCGCCAGGCTGTTCAGGGAGACCAACAGGCGGTAAAGGCGCAGAACGAAGTTGATTTTTATGCTGGCAGCTTTATCAAAGCTGTGCCGCTATTCGCTGGGGCGAAGTCGCGCACGATGCTTGCTGGCTCCATAGTTGCCTATGGCCTAGATGCTGTTCATGCTAAAGATACAGCTGGTGAGGCATCGGTTAATCTGGCCATGGGTGGTCTCAAAGGCCTGGCCCTGAAGAAGACTTTTGATTATGTCGGTGCTAAGAGCTTCACCCTGGCGCCAGCAGAGGCTGCTTCGGTAACTGCTAAATATATGGGTGTCGGTCTCAAAGGTATGGCCTTAGGAGCTTCCTCCCGTATTTATGAGAGTGGTTTGACCAGTTCTACTTACTTGAACGAACAAGGCAAGCTAACAGGAGAAAGTTTTACTGCCGGTGTGGGTAAGACATTTAGCACCGCCATTGATGGTAAAGCAATGGTGATGGATGCCGGTCTCTTCATGGGAGCCCATGGCGCCTTCTCTGGAATGAGTAAGGTGGGTATGAGACTGTTTGAAGGTTCTGCGGTAGCTGAATCTTTGGCCGCTTCTAAAGTCGGTAAGTTTGTTAGTGAAAGCAAGCTAGTTTCTAACGCTGGTATGGGTGCTACCTTTGGCTTCAGCTCGGGCGCTACCAACGAATTTATGCGCCAGAAAGACTCAGAAGATTTTGCTGGTGGTTATGACATTGCTCGCATCCTTAAGCGCGGTGCCTTGCAGGCTATCACTGATGGTGCGGCTGGTGGCACTGGTGCTACGGCTTTGCATCTTGCCGCCAGACCTAACGTAGGTGCCCATTCTGAGACGACTCCACTAACTCCTGGGCGCAACAGTCGGGCTTTTGCCGGCGAAGAAGTGCCGCCACCTAAGGTTGAAGCTGCCACAGAGCCAGTTAAGACCGATGATAGTTCTCTGCCGGCGGTGCCCAAAGATGCCGCGCCTGTTGCTGAACCCGTAGCCGAAGTTAAGCTCAGTGAGCTTGAGCAGAGCCCTGATAACTTTTCTAATACGCGCACCCATCAGGTGAGCGAGGCTATGAAAGCCAGTTTCGAGCAGAGCGTAGCCCTTGCCAGCAAAGCTGTCGATTCCCGCGCCACCACTGATGATGTAGTGGCATTCTTTGAGCATGCTGCTGGAGATGGGCGCTCGGCCAGTGTTGCCATGGCCAAAGTGGCTGAACAGGCTAAAGATTTAGGCAATGTGCCTATGGAGAAATTGATCAAGGAGGCCTTTAAAAGTTCTCCTGAGAGTATCGCTACTCTTAAGGAAGGTGTTCAGCTAGCTGAGGCTGCTGCAAAAGCGAACGCTAGCCCATTGGATGTCTATAAGCTCCTCGACTATGCCTACGGCCAAGGACGCGGTGCTGAAGTGCCGTTGCGTATGGTTACTGAGCTGGCTGGTGATCGCGAAGTTAATCAAATAGTTCAAGAAGCTTATGCTGGTTCTGGTGGATTGGTGCGAGTTATTAATAAGGTCGATCGCTACACCGATCCGGTACCACAAGAAGTAAAACAATCTTTCGCGGCCTTGATGAAAATGCCTGTGACCAGCGCTGCCGAGCATTTGCAGTTTAGAGAGAGTGCCAGGCAATGGGTCAATGATAATCCTGGCTTCACTAAGCTAATGGAAGCTTACGGTAATCAGACTAGAGTTGGTGTTCATGCCGCAGTGATTGACGCTGTATTGCATACTGATATTCTCGGTAAATTCCCTGAGCGCAGCGTTACCTCGCCTAACTTATTAGAGCAGCTTCAAGCTGCTACTGGTCGCCGTTCGCTTGATGGGGTTGAGGCCGCTGCTGAGACGACTCAGCCGGTTGAGACTGCAGTAAGAGCACAAGCAGAGGCCCTTGCTCAAGCGCAGAAGCCCGAATATAGTGCCGATCAAGCTGCTGGTGACCGTCAAGAAGCTGCCCGCATACAAGCTGAGCGGATTGCCCAAAACCCTGATGCTGCTATTACTCATCAAGGTGGTCGCGCTGTAATTAGCCCTGAAACTTTGATCAAAGAATTCCAGCAAGCTGAGGGCAATACCAAGCTTGTAAAAGGCACCATTCTCAGTGAGTTCATCGGTAAGATGAGTGATGCTGATTTTGCTGATTGGTTGACTCATGCCTATCAGCCCGCCAATCAGCCAGGCATGCACCCCGATGTCAACAATCTAGCTCTCATGCATATTGGAAACGGGCGGGTACTTAATCGTGCGGAAGTGCGTGATGCTCTCAGTGACCCTGATCATGCTAAGCTCGATATTCCAACCATTCGCAAATTCCTTTCTGCTCCTGAAAAAACTACACCAGCTCCGATTTCAGATGCGGAGATGGGCTTCATTGGACATCGCCTGCAGCTTGCCTACGAGCGCTTACAGACTCGCAACGACATGAATCCAGAGACAGCCGGCAAGCCGGTTGATAACTTGGCTGTGTTGAAAGAGGCATTGCCTAGTACATACCTAAGAAGTTTGCGTGATCGCTATTCAACTTTGGCAACGGATGGCAGTGGTCACTACGAGTACCCTGCTGGTTTCGATCAAAACCTTGCGAACTGGCTTGAGACCAGTCGCATGGTAGAAATGCAGAGTCCAAAGTATCGTCCGCCACGGCCGGTAAACAATCAGCTTTCTGATCGTCTCAATGTTCTTGATCTTGCCATCGATATGCAAGCCACTGCAGCCAATCCGCAGTTGGTCAACAGACTGCTTGATTTGGGCACTCAGAATCATTTTGCCGTCAAGAATATTCTCTCTAAATTAGATCCAACGACATCGGCTCCTGAATATACTGAGCTCCTCAATTTAGTGGTGCCCCGCACCGGTTCTCTTGATGATGTAAGAGGCCTTCTTGACGCTGTTCAGTTTGGTAATAAATCAAATCAGAATGCCAACAAAGCAAGAGAGAAAGGACAAGATGCCGCATATCACGACTCTGCTCGTGAGACTAATGAGGCCTTCGCGCTTTCCATCGTCAATCGCTTGATTCCGCAAGGCGAGCCAGGATGGCAAAGAGCCCAGCAAATAGTTTCAGATATGATCTCTGGCAAAATTCGCGATCCCCGTCCTGAAACCCCTGGCGGATTTGGTGCCGCTGCTGGCCGTGGTTTTGACCGCAACGGTCCAGGTGGCGGCCGCGGTAACTTCCGCAGCAATCGTGGTGGCGACTCTCCTCAAGAAAGACCTCGGGTAGAGCAACCCTTGCGTGGCGCTGAAGTGAATAACTTTAAGCCTAAGGCTGCTGATAAGCCGGTTGACCAGGTCGTGGACCAAACAGCTGAGCCCGTCACTAAGCCAGTTGTAGAACCAGTCGCCGAACCAATTGCTGAAGTAGTGAAGCCGCTGCAGGAAGCTCCGGTAGCTTTAGAACCGCCTACTGATGCCTCTATTTCGCAGGGTTTAGCCGATCTTCTTAAGCAGCCTGTGCCTGAAGACTTCACTGCCCGTCTTGTTGAGCAAGGCTTAGTGCAGCCAGATGCTGTGGTCAAGCCAGAAGTTATTGCTCAGCCTGAAATTGTCACTGCACCAGAAGTATTGACACGCAATGAGACTAGCAGCGAGCCACCGGTTACATATGAACCACAGGTTTATGTGGCTGAAGGCGGTGGCAACGGTACTAATGGTGGTCGCAAAGCTGGAAAGAATAAGCAGAACCGTCGCCCTGTTGTCGAGGATGATGATTGGGGTGATGATGGCGATGGCTATAGAAAAGGTAGCAAGCGCGATAAGCAACAGCGCGGTGGTAAGCGTGATTTCAAACGCGGTTTTGACGAATAGCTAGCCAGTATTTGCCAAACAATACTTGAGCTTTAGGAGAGCTTTACTAGAGCTTGGCCAGAGCTTCTTTATAGGCCTGATAAGTGAAGTCATCAAACAAGACAAAGCGTACTTGTTTTAATGCAGCGCCTTGATCGATTTGAATGATAAAGGCTTTTACCGCAGCCATGGCTACTGCAGCGGCTTCGGCTAGGGGGTAGCCGTAAGCACCAGTGCTGATAGAGGGAAAGGCTACGGAGGCAATTTGATTTTCAACGGCAAGTTGAAGTGAGTTCCTGTAAGCATTGCTGAGAATTTGGTTCTCGTTGGTGACTCCTCCGCGCCAGATCGGCCTCACTGTATGAATCACATATTGTGCTTTTAGGTTGCCACCGCCGGTAATGACAGCATTGCCAGGCGCACAAGGACCTTGCATCGCTTTGATTTGTTTGCATTCTTCTTTGAGCGCTGGTCCAGCTGCTCGGTGAATAGCTCCGTCGACACCACCTCCGCCCATAAGAGAGGAGTTGGCCGCATTGACTATGGCCTCGGCATTTTCTCTGGTGATGTCGCCCTGGTGCAGAGAAATAGTGATGCCATTAATTGCTTTACTGAAATCCTCAGGCATTATTCAAGTCAGAATAAGGCAAGGTAGTCTTTGCTAGCACAAGACCTCGACTGTCTAAGATGATTTCGGTTGTTTCATTGGCTGTTCTAATTACTTTTTTTGAGGGGATGGCGGCATTGCCACCATTGTCGAATTGAGATGTGGTTTCACTAATTAGTTTGCCGCTGGCGTCATATCGACTTTCGCTAATTGGTCGACCGAGTCTGTCTGTGTAGGTTGTCGATGAACCATTTTGGGATTTGATATGTATGCGTGAAGAAGACAAATCGCTTAGAGTTGTTATTGTCGTTGTTGAACCTTCTTGAGGATTGATCTGAATCGTCTGGTAGCAGTTCGCTGCCTCAAAAGCGACATCGCGCGCTGCTATTTTTGCTTCTTTTGTCTGGTCACCTATGGCTAGTTGTGAACGCATGCTCTTGAATGGGCTGCGAAAATCTTCAATAACTGATGCAGCGAATGCTTCTTTATTTTGTTCGCTGGCCGCATTTGAAAAGGCATTTTTGTCTGGTGCCGGACTAAAGAGATTGCCCCGGTTGGGAATGACGAATTTCTGCTGTTCGTTGCTATATTTGTCGTTAGCGGCCCATTGCGCCGGAAGCTGCTCTGGGCGCTGACCTGGACTAAAAGATAGAGCTGGTAATACTGCTGCGTCTTTGGCTTCTTGGCTCTTTTGCCTGGCTCTCTCGCCCGCTCCCCAACCATTGCTTAAAGCATTGCCGAGGGCACTGCTCATTTCATTGACTGTGCCACTCTTAGAATTGGCCGCTTCGTAGGGCGATGGGGCGGTGAGGTCATAGCGATTAGCTGGACTAAACTGGTCATGAATGAAACGAGCAAGATTGCCACCGGCCTCGCTCTTTGTCACAGCTGTCAGCTGTGTGTCTGCGGCGGCCAAGCCATTGCTATTAGGTTGTGCGGAATCACCGAAGTGCCGCATTCAGTCACCTGCCAGAATTTTCTACTAGTTGCTATGTAAAAAAAGAAAGACCCGCTAAAGACGAGCGAGAACTCTATATTAGCGGAGCATAAGCTGATGTCAAGCGATTCGCCCCAGATCTAATCTAACTTTGTTACGTGCTTAGGATTGCCCTGGGCCTGAATTAGCCGTTTGAGACATCGCGGGCAAGAACAATGCGTTGGGTGGTTTTCGACATGTCTCGAGCGCCTTTGGCTGAGCTGAGTAGTTTGTCGAGTTCTTGGCTATCTTCAGGAACTCCGGCTACACCGAAGGCGAACACCATTCCTTTAGGGTCCATATCAGCCGTAAGTGGGGCTTCTCTCAAGACGTCAACAATGCGGTGAGCTAGCGCTCCTGCGGCTTTGGCATTGGAGTTTGGCAGAATCAAGCCGAAGTCGAAAGTCTCGTAGTGGCCGAGCATATCGATAGGACGCTTGACCAAACTGATGCGCTGCATCGCCCTTTTTACTGCCAGCGTTTGCAATGCTTCAACCGGTCCTGTTGCTCCGCCCTTTCTGTGACCAAGACTAAAGACAACTAGCGAGAAGGGGAAGTTGAAATACTCGTAGCGCAGATACTCTTGCTGCAGGAAGTAGAGAAAAGCAGGATAAGTGAGAATATCGGTTTCTTGTCGAATGAGAGATTTATTGACGCTTTGCAGTGTGCCTTCGTCAATGCCTAGGCCTCGACCGGCTGAGCGTGCCTGTTGATCAGTTACCTGTACTAGGCCACAGCTGATTAAATTGAAAAGAATAGGAACATACTCTGGCTTGCGCATTGGGCGTTTAGCCAAAATATCGAAGAATTGACTATGGTTGTCGATCAGTTCATAGAAATCAATTTGTGGTTGTAGGGCTATTGGTGCGCCTTTTTGCAGTCGAGCGGTAAATTCTTGTTCTGAAATAATGGCATTGCGTTTGACTAGGCAAGATTCAAGCTTGAGGCCGGCTGAATCTAGATATTGGCTCTGGTCAAGCAGCGTCACGCCCTCCATGAGCATGGCGTCTAGTCTTCTTTTGACAGTGTTGTGTGCACTCTTTTCGTCTGGCCAAAATCTGAACTCACCGGCTGTCCAGGTGACAAGCTCGATTAGAACCGTGTCGCCTACAGCTTCTTTCATCTCGGCGTGAACGGCAGCACCATCTATGAAATACACGCGGGCCGATTCTTGTTTGTCTTTTACATCCAAGCGCCCGGTCATCTTTGCCATGGCTAAAGACTGCAATAAGTTTGGCGCTTGCATCTTGGTCAGGTCGCCTTCAAGAGTGGCCTTAACTCCTGGTTTAGGCGCATCAAAGACAACTTCGTTTTCTTGGGAGTGGCTCTGATTGCCGCTTGCTACTGCCGGAACTTCTTGTGACTGAGTGCCAATGGGGTTGAGGTTCGATAAAGTATCGCGCCCCATCATTTGTTCTGTGGCCAGGTTATCGGCAAACAGGTCGCAGCCACAGCCGCTCATCACAAGATTGGTAACCATACTCAAATCTGGCTCTGGATGAGCGAAAATTTGCTGGTGCCCTTGGGATGTGACGGCTGTTAAAGTCCAGATTGGATCTAAAGAGATGCCGGGATCCACCTTCACTGTGACGACAAATTCTTGCGAACCTTCAGTTACAGAAAAGGGCAGCTCAACCTGCCTACCTTGTTGCTTGTTAGCTTCTTGTGCCAAGAACTGAATATCGGTGTAGTTTGGTACAACCGATTGCTTGGGCAGGCGAAAATTTCGCGGTGCTGGTGTATTTTGTTTCCCGGCCTGAGAACGCGATGAGAACATGTGATTACCAATAGACTTATAAACGGCCAAAACGATAGGCCTCTTATCTTATCTGTGCCACATATTGCCCTTACTAAATCAGAAAACAAGAAAAAAAGAGGCACTGGCCTTATTATGACCAGTGCCTTTATCAGTCGCAAGTGGCTTAGCTTTATGGATAAAGTCCGCGCAACCGCTTCGCCTCGGCAATTCGTGAAACTCCGATACGCAAAGCTGCCATTCTTACACTCAATTTGCTCTTGGTTGCTAGTTCCAAAACTTGATCGCAGGCCCTGCCCATGATCTGTTCTAGACGTTGATTGACTTCGTCTTCGCTCCAGAACAGGTGCATCATGCCTTGTACCCATTCAAAGTAGCTAACCGTGACGCCGCCGGCGTTGGCAAGAATGTCAGGAATGACAATAATGCCGCGTTCATGAAGCATCAAGTCAGCTTCTGGGGTAGTCGGTCCGTTTGCGCCTTCAACTACTATTTTGCAGTTGAGTTTGTTGGCGTTTTCTTCAGTGATTTGGCCACCCAGGGCTGCTGGAATGAGTAAATCGCAAGGAAGTTCAAGCAGATCCTTGTTGCTTACTGGAGTTGAGCCAGTGAAGCCTTCCACCTTGCCCATTTCGGACAGATAAGCGAACAATCTTGGAATATCGATACCTTTAGGATTGTAGATGCCGCCATGGACGTCGGAAACACCAACAATTTTGTAGCCAGCTTGGTGCAGCAGCTTGGCTGCAATAGAGCCAACGTTGCCGAAGCCCTGAACAACTACGGTGGGTGAATCGCCTTTGATGCCGTAGTGGCTCACAGCCCGTCTGGCACAATAAGCTACACCGCGACCAGTGGCCTCTGTGCGGCCGAAAGAGCCGCCGATGGAAACAGGTTTACCAGTTACCACTGAAGGCACAGTATGACCGACGTTGATGCTGTAGGTATCCATAATCCAGGCCATGGTCTGCTCATTTGTGTACATGTCAGGAGCAGGGATGTCCTTGTCTGGACCAATCAAATTAATGATTTCCGAGGTGTAGCGCCTGGTTAGTCGCTCGTTTTCGCCGATAGAAAGCTTCCATGGTTCGCAACGAATACCGCCTTTGGCTCCACCATAAGGAAGGCCCATGAGGGCGCATTTCCAGGTCATTAGCATGGCTAAGCATGAAACTTCGCCCAGATTTACCTCTGGATGGAAGCGGATGCCCCCTTTGGCTGGTCCAAGGGTGACGTCATGGTGAACGCGGTAGCCAGTGAATGACTTAACTGTTCCGTCATCCATGCGCACCGGCACAGTCACAATCAGCGCTCTTTTGGGGTAACGCAAGCGCTCGTGAAGCTCTCTGTCTAGACCCATTTCCTCGGCGATTTCGTCGAGTTGTCTTTGGGCCATCAAAAAGTGTTCGGTTTCGCATTCCATTGTCGGCACTTTCGCCGACTTGACCGCTACCATCACTGCTACCCCCTGAGTGTTTAACCTTATAGACTTTCTCTGGAAGGCTTGGCGTTCTTGGGGGCTTTACAGCATTTCCCGCGAATTGGTCAAGGCAATTCCAGTCGACAGTCGTCTGTCGTTGCAATATGTTAACTCCGATATCGAAACGATATGGTCAATTTGGGGGGGGCAAGACCACTTAATTTTTTCTCAGTACAATTTGCTGACAGAATTATTTGGACACTTGTCTTTAAACATCCACCATTCATATAGTGTAGGGATGTCCAATTTTGTTTGCCCTGATGTAGATCGGGCAATTTCGGGTAAGACTGAGACAAGGCTTAAACCCACAATAGTCAAGTTGGTATTAAATATGGTGCCGGTAAAATAATCGATGAAATTCTCCTTTGAGAACATTCTCAACATCTTTCTAATTTTCATTCCTCTGCCGATTATTGGTGCTTATCTGCACTGGCCGGCTTACATCATTTTCTTCACCGCCTGCCTTGGCATTGTTCCTCTGGCCGGCATTATGGGAAAGGCCACAGAGGTCCTGGCTGACCGGGTCGGCTCGGGGGCTGGCGCTCTACTCAATGCTACTTTTGGCAATGCTTGCGAATTGATCATAGCCATATCGGCTTTGCGCGCGGGCTTAATCGATGTAGTTGAAGCTTCGATTACGGGCTCGATTATTGGTAACGTCTTACTGGTCTTAGGGGGAGCCATTCTGGCCGGTGGCATCAAGTACCGCACACAGTATTTCAATCGCACCGCAGCTTCTACCTCGGCCACTTTGCTGGCACTAGCGGCCATTAGTTTGACCGTGCCAGCGGTCTGTCAGTTAGCAAATAGGCATCACGTTGGCCACGGCGACTATAACTTGGCATTATGGATTGCTGGTGTGCAATTTATAACCTATATATTGAGTCTGGTTTTTGCTCTCAAGACCCACAAACAGCTCTACCAGTCGTCTGATGATGACAAGGGTGAAGACCTCGGGGTGGGCGGCTGGAGTGTGCGCACCGCCATAATTGTGCTTTTGATGTCGACTGTGGGCGTGGCTATTCTTAGTGAATATCTCGTTCATGCAGTGGAAGAAGCCGCTGTCACTCTTGGTTTGAATCACATTTTCATTGGTGTGATTTTGGTGGCTATTGTCGGTAACGCCGCTGAGCACAGCACTGCAATTTTGATGGCGGCCAAGAATAAAATGGATCTGGCTATCAATATTGCCTTGGGCTCAGGGGCTCAAATCGCTCTATTTGTTGCGCCAGTGATTGTTTTTACTGGCCATGTTATTGGCAAACCCATGGACCTTTGCTTCTCAGAAGTAGAGATTCTTTCAATCGTGGTTTCTGTAATTATTCTTTCGTTCGTGGCTACTGATGGTGAGTGTAATTGGCTAGAAGGGGTTCAACTTTTAGCTGTATATGCCATTTTGGGCGCAGCCTTCTTCTTTGCTCCGGGCTAGTAACAATTATTGATTGAGCCACTAAATGCCAGAATTACCAGAAGTTGAGACAGTAAAACGTGGTCTGCAATTGGCCTTAGCGGGCGATGCTATTGTGGCTGTTGAGGTTTTGCGCGACGCTTCCATAGCCTTTCCTGATGTTGATGCCTTTATCGCTGCTCTTCCTGGGCATAAATTTGGTCAGGTTTTGCGCCGTGGCAAGTATCTTTTAATCGAACTTGATCGTGGCGCCGGTTTGGCTTGTCACCTGCGTATGTCGGGACGGCTCATCGTGCGCGAGGCGAGTGAGAGTGGTGCTAGAGTTTCTAAGCCAGCTAGAGCAGCTAAGGCTGCTACTAAAGCTGCTACTACCGCTACCAAGCTAGCAAAAACGGCAAAAACTATAAGAGCGCCCCAGTTTCTGCGGGTGCGCATTATGCTTGCTAGCGGTCGGGAGTTGCATTTCGAAGATATGCGCGTCTTTGGTCGACTCTGGTTTAAACCTAAAGGAAAGACATTTGAAGATGTTATTCCCAGCCTGGTGCAATTGGGTGTGGAACCACTTGAGTCTTTGACTAGCGCTCATTTGTCCACTGCCTTCAAAGGCAAAAATCAAGCAGTGAAAACAGCATTATTAGATCAGCACATACTAGCTGGTGTGGGCAATATCTATGCTGATGAGTCGTTATTTCTCTCTGGTATTCACCCCACCATCGCCGCTGGCAAAGTCACAGACGAACAGCTAAATAAGCTGGTTGAGAATGTCCAGCTAGTGCTTAGTCGCGCCATCGAATCTGGTGGTTCTACTTTGCGTGACTATACCGATAGTAGCGGTGTTAACGGTAATTATCAAAATTTGGCCTGGGTTTATGGCCGAGAAGGTGAGCCCTGTCGCCAGTGTTCTAGCTTGATTGAGCGGATCAAACTCAATGGTCGCTCCAGTCATTTTTGTATTCAATGTCAGCCGCTCAAGAGAAAAATAAGCAAACCTATAAGGAAGCCAAAAAAATGAGAACTTCTTCCATCAAAGTAATGACGAGCTTTTTTTGCGCCACTGTTTTGCTCAGTCCGATTTTTACTGAAGACACAAGTCAAGCCGCTTTCGCGGCAAAAAAAAGCGAGAAAGCAAGCCTGCCGGTGACAAGCCGTACCGGGCTTGATTCGAGCAAACTCGATAAGCTCGATGACCTTATGCTCCGGGTGATGAAGGCAAATGACATTTATGCCGGTCAGCTGGCTGTGTCTAAGAATGGCAAGCTCGTTTATTCTAGAGCTTTTGGCTTTGCCGACAAAGAACATAAAGTTGATACCACTTGTGATTCGCTTTTTCGCATTGCCAGTTCGTCTAAACCAATTACGGCAGTGGCGATTATGACTCTGGTGCAGCAAGGTAAATTGACCGTAGAAGATAAAGCTCTAGACATACTGAAAGATTACAAGCCGGCTGCCGGTGAGCCGTTTGATCCCAAGTTGCAGACCATAACCGTGCGGCATCTGCTTGAGCACACTTCTGGCTTTTCTAATGAGAAAGGCGATCCCCAGTTTGAATATTTGCGCCTCGCTGCTCAAAAGTATAGTTTGCCGCAGCCAGCTTCTCCTCAGGCGATTGTTCGCTATCGCTTAACCAAACCGCTTGATCGCGACCCTGCTACTAAGTATGAATATTCCAATTTCGGCTATAACATGCTTGGCCGCATAATTGAAAAGGTTAGCGGTGAAGACTATGAGACTTATGTCAAAAAGAACGTTCTAAGACCTGCAGGCGCTAATGCCATGGCTCTTGGCCACACTCGCCTGGTGGAGATGTCGCCCCTTGAAGTTTTCTATGACGATCGCGGGATTGGTGATCGAGGTTGGTCTGTGTACGCCGCTGAACCAGAGCAAGTAGCCGCGTCATATGGTTCAAGCTTTTCCCAAGAAGCAATGGATGCCCACGGTGGTTGGCTAGCCAGCGCGGAAGATCTGGTCAAGTTTGTGGCCGCCGCTGATGGCAGCAACAGCAGCTGTAAGCTCTTGACTCCTGATACCATAAGTTTGATGTTGGCACCACCAGAAGTGGCGCCAGTCAAAACCAAGAACAAATCTGGCTCATATTATGCTAAAGGTTGGAACTTTGCGCCCAAGACTGGCCAGTGGGCCCATAGCGGAGCTCTTACTTTTGGCACGGCCAGCTTCGTTTGTCACCTTGCTGATGGAGTGCAGGTTGCCGCTGTGTTCAATCATCTACCCGAGAATTTCCCTAAGTTTTTCGAAGAGATGCAGCCCAAAATTATCGATTTTGTGGAGAAGCGTAAGAGCAAGATTTAAGCCTTGATGGCAATGATGCGGGCTCCGCACATTTCTATGCCGCCAACTTGAGCTAGTTCCTTTTCCCAGTTGTAAATCAGGCTGGCCCTATCGGCACCAGATTTGGTGTGGGGTAGAAGATCACAGAGATAATGAAAAAGATAGGGTACCCTGCGCTCTTCGATGATTTCAAATTTGTCTAAAAGGGCGTTTTTGACCCTCTCGAAAGAACTGACATGGTGCTCTATTTCATGGTGGTGGCGCCAGAGAGAAATCGCTTCCGATTGCTCATGACCAGGCCCGAGAGTATTGCTTTCGTGGCGCTCTGCTGTAAGCCAGCCGTGGCGATGCTTTTCTGCTGCTTCGTCTTTGCCTTTTTTGGGCTTCTCCTCAGCGGCAATTAGTTGGGCCAAGTTAAAGAGCCAGATTGCTGTTTTTTGATCGACTCGCTCGTAACCAAAGTCATCGACCAGAAGTAAACCGTTAGGTTTAAGTAAGCGATAGGCCGCAGCCATGGCTTTGTCTAGTGGTTGCATATGATGAAGAGAGCGACTGCACAGTAGAGCGTCAAACTCTTCATGTTCAAATTTTTCCAATTCAATCTGGAAGCAGTTGACCCCTAAGGCTGTGCTTTTTTCAACTGCTGCTTGGTTCGGGTCTATAGCTGTGACTTGCAGTCCGCCTTTGAGCATAGCTGCGGCAATGGCTCCGTCACCGGCGCCAACATCGAGTACTCTCGATTTGGGTTTGAGGCAGCCGAGGGCAAAGCTGGCAGTGATTCTAGCGGCGAAGCTATGAGGGGTTTCCATGGTATTTCCAGTTATCTATATTAGAGGTGCTAATTGGCTTTTTCTTTTTTCGCAAAAAATCGCTCATAGAAGAACAATAGAGCCGCAGGTATGCAGCTTATTGCTACGAAAGTGAGAAAGTGTAAAACGGTGGCGAAGGCCAATGCTTGATCGGGCGGGATGTGCGCTGTCATCACCGTGGCTTCTTTGACCAAGAGGTGGAAGGTACCAACGGAGCCAGGAGTTGGTACAAGCACACCGGCTGAACCGATGGTGAAGATTATCAGGCACTGCAGTGGATCGATTTTATTTTCCAGACCGAAGCCGTATACCATTTGATAAAAGTTAAGCCAATAGGTACCCCAGATGGCAACACTAAGAAAGGCTATGTACGGGTACTGAACTGGGCTTTTGAGCGCTTGAGTGCCAGTGTCGAATTGTTCGGCTAGCTGATAGAAACGCTCTCTCAGTTTTTCGGGCAACCTGCTTTTGGCCAAGTTTAAGCTCAGCAGCTTCTTTAAAATGGCGCCAACATTGGGCAGTACTATTAGTCCAACTACCACCCCTGCAAGTAATAAAAGCCCGCCGGGCTTGAGCCACGGCATCGAGGCTAGCAAGTCTGGGGGCAGAATCATTAAGGTCGCTCCGAGAAACGATACCAAAAGAGCGATGTCGAGCATGCGGTCTATCAACATGGTCGACAAAACACCAGCCCAAGGAAGATTTTCCGATTTGCAAATTGATAGTAGCCGTACTACCTCACCCCCTCTTGGGATGGCAACGTTTACTGCGTAGCCAATGATGACTGCGTAAAAGGAATTGTACTGACTGATTTTTTTATCGGACAAAGGACGGAGCAAAATTGTCCAGCGATAAGAGCGGAGAAAAGTACCAAATATGCCGGAGACGAATATCAGTACAACCGCAAAAGGTTTGACGTTTTTGGAGTATTGCCAAAGTTCGGCGAGGTTGGTGCCTTTGAAGGCATACCATAAGAGGAAAATGGCGAAGGCTGCAGCTAGGACCTGCTTGAGAAGGTTGTTCGGTCTTGAATTCTTGGCTGCGGGTTCCTGCATAACTCTCTGTTTTTGTTTGTTAGTTTGAGGTGCTGTTGAATGGGGCATCTAGGGGATACAAAGCTCTGAAAGTGAAAGATCACTCTGTCGTTTTTAGAGCTGAGCCCAGAACTCCCAGTAGGGTCTCCCCATGGTACTAGACTCAAATGCCCGAACTGAGATTATCGAGAAGTTTTTTTGCTATCAAAAAAATCGCTAAATATCTTCTTGGGCGGGCACAATACATAAAGAGATATGTCCTCGGTCGGCTGACACTCGGTTTTACTAGGGTCAAATCTCCCCCACGAGCTCTATTCACAAGCACTTCGCCAGGTTTTAACTTGCCTGAATGCTTGGCAAGCTCCAGTTAGCTGGATCTGATAATGCGGGACAATGCGGGACAGATAGGAATAGTTAGGAATAGTAGGAATGTTTCGTCTAATTCTTGGAACGCTGTCGAAAAATGAAATCGATGTTAAATTAGGAGGTTCTCGCTCTTGAAAAATTGTTCTCGTGCGTGGACTCGAGCGTTTAAAGGAATCCCAGATAGTTCGGTGAAATGATGGAAGCCAGGAAGACCAAAGTATTGTTAATTGAAGACACAGCTGGGGGCGCGTTCGCCCTTAAGGATGTGCTCAAAAAAGTTTCGGGGCCTGATGCCTCCATGGAAATATCCATGGAATTCACCGAGAATATCGCAAAAGGTTTAAAGCGCCTTGGCGAAGGCGGGGTCGACGTTGTTTTGCTTGATTGCTCCAAAGATGGCGCTGGCAACGATGGTGCTGATAAATTTCGCCAGCTCAGAGCTCAAGACGCTAGTGTTCCGGTCGTTGTAGTGGGCAATAGCAGTAAAGATGATATTGCTGGCCAGGCGATGGGCTCTGGTGCTAGAGAATTCTTAGTCAAAGACGAAGTCGATGCTCGAGTCTTATTGCAGTCAATTCGGCATGCTATGCAGGTGAAGCAGCTTGAAGATCAGTTGCACGAAGCTAATCAGAAAGTACTAGCCGCTAATCAGCAGTTAGATACTATCGCTAACGTTGATGCTGCTACTAAAGCTCTTAGCCGTGCCGGCCTAGAGAAAGCTCTTGAGGCTGAATATGTGCGGGCTCAGCGTGGTGGTTGGAATTTAGTGACAGTCTTGATCGACTGTGATGATTTTGATCGTATCAATCAGCAGTTTGGTCATGCGGTCGGTGATGTAGTTCTTCACGAAATTGCAGACCGAGTCAGGGAGACCGTTAGACCAACTGACCATCTGGCACGCCTTGGTGGTGATGAGTTCTTGTTGATTTTGCCAGATACTCGTTTTGCCGAGGGTATGCTGGTTGCTGAAAAAATCCGTTTGGCTGTGGCTGAAAGCCCGCTGCGATTAGCTTCTGAGACCGTTAGAGTAACTGCTAGTTTAGGCGTCTTGGCTCTGCCCTACGAGTTTTGCTCAATAGAAGAAGTTCTTTCTTTGGCCAGATTGGCCGTTCGTGAGTCGAAGATGCTCGGTAAGAACCGTGTTTCTTCCGGCGAGAAGCATAAGCAAGCTGGCGCAGGACAGTCTCCTGATAAAGCTGCACTAGAAGAGTTGACCGAGAAGTTGCGCCGCGGCGACTGCTTCCGCGCTGTATCCATGCCGATTTTCCACCTTAGTGATGAAAAAGTAGTCGCCTACGAAATCTTAAGCCGTGGTCCTGCCGGTGCTTTCGAGATGCCGGATGATCTCTTCCGCGTCTCTGTTGAGCACAATTTGCTCACCATTGTTGACTTGCGTTGTTTGAAAACCTGTCTTTCAGCATGCCCGGATCCCAAGTTCGATCAAACAGCCAGGTTCCACGTAAACCTCTTCCCGTCAACGATCATGGATACTCCCATTGAGCGCTTGATGACTCTTTTCCCTGCCAATAAAACTGATGGTAACTATGTCATAGAAATTAGCGAGCAGCAGTTCATTGGTGACCCAGCCTATCTACGCGATCACGTTCAAGCGTTGAAAGAGCGGGGCTTGCTGGTGGCAGTAGATGACGTCGGCTTTGGTCGCAGCTCCCTAGAGAGCTTGATTATTCTTGAGCCAGACATCGTCAAGATCGATCGTAAGTATGTTTCAGGAATTTCAGAAGAACCAGCTAAGGCTCGTTTGCTCAAGCGGCTAGTGAAAGTTGTTAATTCGCTGGGTGCCGAATTGGTTGCTGAGGGCATTGAGTGCCGGGAAGAGCTTGATCTATTGGTCGAAATGGGAGTGCCGTTTGGTCAAGGTTGGCTCTGGGGCAAACCTGCTTAAGATCTATCGGTTAAGACCTATTTGAAAAATCAGTCTTGCTTTGGCTTAGCTAATTTGTAGTACTAGTTATCGTGGTACTACTGGTAGTGCTGTCTCGGTTCTGGCATTGGTTGTCTGCCAATGAGAAATTTTTGGGGGCTAACACAAATGCCCTCCTTCATGTAGCAAACAAGGCTGGTACGCGAGCCGAGGACATAGTTTAGTTTACTCTTCTTGGTTTGTTGGCCTGGTTCGACCACTCCGTTTAATTGCGCTTGAGCTGGTGAGCCCGCATAGGCAATAATTTGCGCTGCTGTTTTACCTCTGGCGAATTTGCAGATCTGATCTGCCCGCCAAACTTGATAATCAAAGTCTAAATCATCGCTATGACGCTTTGCTTCTATGCAGCGGTCATTGCGGAAGACCAAGCTAACTGGCGCACATTTCTCACCAAAACCGTAGAGCCAGATATCTTCTCCCGGTTTACAAAAGCTCCAGCAGTCTATTTTGCCTCCGCGGAATCTTGGTGCTCCGGCGCAGGCTTCAACTTGCGCTTTAGTCATGCCTTTGGCGACGCTACAAAACTGCTGCGCCGCTTCTTCTTCGGCACTGCCAAAGTAAGTGGTCCAGACGCTGCGATGATTGACGTTGGCCACCCGGGTAAGAGCGCTCAAATCTTTGAAGACCTTGCGGTCGAGCTTTTTGCCTTCCAGACCATGGCCAGCTCTAGAGTTTAGAACCGGGTGCAAAATTGTGTCTCTGGATAGAGTGCTATTGGGCTTGAAGATTGGCTGCTTTTGGCCGGTTATGTCGCCGTTTAGATTGGCTTGTTCTATAGCTTGTGATCTTGCTTCTGCTGCTTTTGCCTCGGGGTTGCGACCTTCTTTTTTGAGGATTTCCGCCAAGGCATCTAAGGCGTCAGCAACATTGGAGCTGTTGATGCCATAGATTTCTTCTGATAAGGCTAGAAGCCGACGGCAATACTGCTCTGCCACGGCATAATTTCCCAATTTGAGATTCAACTGGCGCAGTCGATAGAGATCGCCCTCTTTGTTGTAATAATGTTGCCCCTGAAACTTTTCATCAATCTTAAAGGCGCTTTCCTCCAGGGCCGCAGTGCTTGCGATATCGCCCTGGCTTTCTTTTTTTAGAGCTAGTTTTCTCAGGTTCTGGGCCTGTTTCTCTGGTGAAATCTCCTGCTGAGTTTTCAGCTGATTCTCTTGTAGTTTTTGCTGTAGTCTTTGCTGCCCACTATCCCTTGCCCAAGCACTGCAGCATGCTGTGGCCAAGATTGCTAAAGCTGTAGTGTATTGCAGCCCCCGTCTTTCTACCGGCCTAACAAATTGACTTAGTGCCATGATGTTTGTGGTTTCCTGTGCTGTGCTTAGCTTTACTGCTGGACTTTATAGGTGAGATAGAGTCAAGGCACTGATGCTGGGGGGATGCCATAATGGGGCATTTGGAAATACTATGCCCCGACTAAAGCAAAAAAAATTCTGGCTCTACCCTTGCACTATGGCAATTCTGGCATTAGTGCTAACCATCCCTGCTGGCTATTGTGCCGCGGCAGAGGCACCGGGAGCTTCTGCCGATCAGGATAGCTATCCTCGCATTACGGCTATGGAGACTGCCATTCTAGGCAAATCATATAGTGGCGACGTATTGTCTGCGCGCTTGGCACGCATGGAAGTCAAAGCCTTTGGCAAAGCCTCTGATGGCGCTGATTTAAGTGATCGCACCGATAGTTTGCAAAGCTATGTTGAAACTACTTTGCATAAACAGATGGTAGTTCCTGGGCCTGGTTACCAGGGGCCAGAAGAGGATGATGCTCAGCCAGCACCTGCCGGTGCCTCGGGCCGGGTGGAGCAGACTGACGCTGCTGGTGCTCCTGAGGCTAAATCAGCTTCTTACCCCCGTGTTACGGCTCTTGAACAGGCCATCCTAGAGCAGACTTATGACGGTGAGGCTCTAAGCGATCGTCTTGGCCGTATGGAAGTTAAGGCTTTCGGTAAAGCTATGCCCGATTCAGCATTGGGTGATCGCACTGATGCCTTAGAAGACTATGCCGAAAAGAAATTGCACAAGAAGATTCTTGGTCAATCGTCAACCACTGTTGATAGTGCTCAGTCTGGAGCCGCGTCTGCGGGGGCGGGGGGTGGTGGCAGCTTCCTTTCAAAAATGGGCAGCGCTCTGCTTGGTATTCCTATGAATGGCATGCCAGCGTCGGGCGGTCAGTCTTTCTTTATCCCGGGTATTGGCCCCTTCGCTGGTGTGCGAGCTCGCCCTCGCAGCGCTGTGGAGTCTCAAGGGGCGGCTCAGGCTCCCCAGGCCAGTCATCAACCGACAGCGGCTGATCAAGCAATTATTGAGGCGGCCACCCCTCCTGCTCCTGCCGTTCGACTGGCCACAAAGGTTGCCTGGTGCGAGCATAAAGTATTTGGACAAGTGGCTTATGACAAGCATTTGACCGACCGATTGAATTTGCTCAATGATGCTTTGAAGTTTGATCCAGGCAAGAAAGGCCTAGATTTGATGGATGACATTGATAAGTTGATCAAGGCTGCGGCGGGGCTTCCAGCCAAGAGTAACTAGTTGCTTCTATAAGGTGGAGCTTTCTTGATTGATTACAAAGCAGACTAACAGTAATTCCTTAATACTTTTGTTTAGCTCTGCTTCCTCATCAGTAACTGATTGTTCTGCCTTCTCGTAGATATTGATTACTTTTGCGATGGCTCGATAAAGTAATTTGGAACAGCAACTGTCGCAGTCTTGGAGCAGTTCCTTCAAAACTTGAATGTCTCTGCTGTCGATTCTAAGCAAGCCTTTGGTGACTATCATTCCAACTTGTCTGAGGGTTTCGACACTAGGGAGAATGTCTGAGCAAAGGTCTGCTGATTGACTTGTCTCAAGTGGTTGATTGCTTTGCATTTTTTCTTCAGGCCAATTGAACGTTCTTGCCACTGCAGGTTGAATGGCGATGCGGGAACCGGCATTTTCAAATACTAGCGTCATTGGATGGACAGTAAGCTTCGTGCCGGCGTATCCCCAAAAACCGGCAATGTATCTGAGCTCAAAACTGCTGCTTGACAGTGCCTGCATAGCCAGCTCAAATCCTTTAGCGGCTCTAGAGCGGTAACCTAGTTTGAGCAACGCGATATGGCCGAATTGGTCTTCGCACGAAGCTACCAAGGATTGCTCCGCGTAGTCGAAACATTTCTGCTGGCAAGCCGTAATCTTGGCTACTTTCAGCGAGGACTGTGAACTTTTATCCGTTAGGAACGAAGGATGTTCGCCCGCAATGGTCGATTCAAGTTCTGTAAAATCGTTATGAAAAATTGAAGCTGGCAAACTTGTCCAATTGTAGTCATGCGGATTGACTACAATTGGACTGCGCCCAATTGTTAGAATTCTTGATGGACTCAATTTCGCGCCGGTGATAAGTAAATTGGCCGCTGCTAAATCTGCAATAGAATTGCTTTTGATAATTGGTTTGCGTGCTAATTCTTCGAAGCTCGTCTGATTAGCTGTGATGTTGTTATGAACTTTTTCAATGCGACATAATTGACCCGTGCGGCTGTCTATTGCATAGCAGGTAAGAATTGTCTGTTTGCGCAGTTGTACGGCGGTACAACCGAGTGAGGTTAGGGAAATTTTCTTAACTGCCTGGGGAGCATTCCATTTCCCGCCCAGAATCAAGGCCAGAGGAAGAGGTTTCGCTCCTTCTCTGTACCTCGCTGCATCTATTCGCGCTAACAGTTCTCCTAGTTTTGTTGAGAGGAGCTCCGGCGCGATACTAGCGTCTCCACTGATAAGTTGCTCTCTGTACTGCAGTAGATCTTCCAGTAACTCAGAAATAAAATAATGGTGAGTTTGCTCGCATTGTTGTTTGGCTAGAGTAAGCAATCGAATTGATTCTTTATTAGTCGACTCTAGGCCGTGATTGAGAAAGCTGCTTAAGCACGTTTCGATGACGTTTAGCGAGTCTGTTGGCGGCTTTTCTTTAACTACTGTTTCAATCAGTTGACTTTCTTCTTTTGCCTCAACAAGTCGAAAGCATTTGACTGCCAGTATGGAGTGAGAGCAAGGAGCTTCATCGCTGCAGTCGCAAACAGCATAACGTATGTCTCCGTTAACTAGAAAACGTACAGTGTGAGCAAGGCTCAGAAAATTTATTCGTGGCTTGGATCCGCCTGTAACTTTGGCAATTTGCCCGTCAGTGAAAAGCGTTTCAGCTTGTTTGATTATTGCTTTTTTCGCGCATTGAATTATAGATTGATCGCTGATTTCTCCCGGCCACCATGATTGTTGCAATGCTTGTACAGAGGTATTTGATGTGGGTTGATCAGAGGCTTGACTGTCGACTGACAGATTGGCGCTCGCTTCTTCTACCGTAGTTGATTTTTCGCTGCTACTGCGATTAAACGCTTGATAGTGCAGAACCGAACGAATTAGGTGGCGACAAATAGTTATGGAACTACAGGAGCAAATTGATTTTCGAAGTTCTACTTTTGCGTCGAAATTACAAGTGACTTGGTCTGACCATTCAAATGTTAGGCTGTCTTCTAATTCTGTAAATTTCAACAAGGCTGGCTCGCCATTCTCAATTTCAGACAGTGCTCTTCTGACGGTTCCTCTGTTGGAGTAAAGCTCAAGATCTTCTTGTGTTAGTGCTAGGAGATCGCGCCTCATTTGAGCCCCATCTTCTGGGCTACCCAGTTAGACAATTCTCCTGGCGTCATAGCTCCCACTTCGCCACCTAACCTCACTATTCGAGCGGCTAGGGAGCGGTTGTAATTTGGTTTGCAATCATAGTCGAGTGCTGCTAAGCCGAGAAGTTTTACTCGTGATGAGATCATCTTATGGCAGATTGATAAGAGACCAGCTTCAGAGCCGCCCTCAAAAAAATCACTGATTAAAATTACAAGTGTGCGATCGGGTGTTTCGATCAGTTGTAGTGCATAATTCATAGCCTTACCAATATCAGTGCCGCCACCCAGTTGAACTTTCATCAGAGTTTCAACGGGGTCAATTGTTTCTGATGTTAGGTCGACAACATTGGTATCAAAAACTATTAAATTAGTTTTGATAAAAGGGAGACTGCTGAAAACAGAGGCTGTTACGGCTGAGTGAATTACACTATTGACCATGCTGCCAGACTGATCGACTACGATGATGATTTGCCATTGATTAATGCGCTGAGTTTTGCGTGAGAAGAAATAGGGTCTTTCAATCACCAGCTTATTGTTGGTGTGATCGAAATTTTTGAGGTTTCTCCGAATGGTTTCTTTCGCATCAAAGTTTTGAGCAACTTTCACTAAGCTGCGTTTGTTGCGATCACGAACCCCGCTAAAAGGTTGCCGTACTTCTTCGGCCATGCGC